>JAJTBC010000119.1 GCA_021287085.1 Bacillota bacterium
CCTGGCGCAGATGTACCAGAACCGCCCCGATGGCCTATGCGGCAACGACGACGTGGGGCAGATGTCGGCCTGGTACGTGTTCAGCGCCCTGGGCTTCTACCCCGTGGCCCCCGGCAGCGACCGCTACATGATCGGCGCGCCTACCAGCGTTCGGGCCACGCTCCATCTGGAAAACGGCCAAGCTCTGACGTTGCTAGCCCCCAAACTCAGCGAGAAAAACCGCTACATCCAATCCATTACGCTCCACGGCCAGCCCTGGCCCCATCCCTATTTCCGCCACGCCGACCTCGTGAAAGGCGACGAGATCGTGTTCCACATGGGACCGAAACCCAAAATTTGGTGGAAGGGGCAGGGGAACGAACCAACGCTCCGTTAAGGAAGGATTCCTCGCACGGGGAACGGCCTTCACGACTCCCGCGCCAATTCCGGCAGCACCCGCGCCGCTTGATCCCTGACCAGTTGGGCCGCCTGGAGGGCATTGGGCATGGCGCTGGCGGGGCTCTGGTCGAGGGTGAGCAGCGCGGCGCACTGCTGTCGCAGGCGCTCGATGCGGCCCTGGGGATCGGGCAGATGCCGCTGGGCGGCCAGTTCCAGCACGCTCAAAAAACAGCGCGCCGCATCGCAGGCGGCGCTCAGGGCCGCGGGCTCGTTGCGGCGATCGGTGCCCAGGGCCAAGGCCGCCGCCAGCAGACGCAGGCCGTCCTCGAAGCGAGCAAAGGCTTCGCCGCTGGGGCCCGTGGCGTGGGTCATGCCTTGGCCGTTTCCGGGGGCACGGGGTACTTGCCGTCGAAGCAGGCGTAGCAGAAACCCTGGCCGCCCTGGTCCCCCATGGCGTGATGCAGATCCTCCAAGGTGAGGAAACCCAGGCTGTCCGCGCCGATGTACTCGCAGATTTCGGGGATGCTTTTCTGGGCGGCGATGAGCTGATCCCGTGTGGGCGTATCGATGCCGTAGAAGCAGGAATGGGTGGTGGGCGGGCTGGAGATGCGCAGATGCACTTCGGCGGCGCCGGCCTGCTTGACCATCTGCACGATCTTGCGCGAGGTGGTGCCGCGCACGATGCTGTCGTCCACCAGCACCACGCGCTGGCCTCGCAGCAGCTCGCGGCAGGGGTTCAGCTTCACCTTCACGCCGAAGGAGCGGATGCTCTGTTTGGGTTCGATGAAGGTGCGGCCCACGTAGTGATTGCGCACGAGGCCGAAGTTGAAGGGAATGCCGCTGGTTTCGGCATAGCCCAAAGCCGCCTGCACGCCGCTATCCGGCACGGGTACCACGAGATCGGCTTCCACGGGATGCCGCCGCGCGAGGCAGCTGCCCATTTCCCGCCGGGTGGCCATGACGCTGCGGCTGAACACGAAGGAATCGGGACGCGAGAAATACACGTGCTCGAACACACAGGGGCGGGGCGACACTTCGGGCACGGGGAAGGAGGAGCGCAGGCCGTGGGCGTCGATGACCACCATTTCGCCGGGCTTCACTTCCCGCTCGTAATCGGCGTTCACGAGATCGAAGGCCGTGCTTTCGCTGGCGAACACCCACGAATGGTCGAGCTTCGCCAGGGAAAGGGGGCGGAAGCCGTGGGGATCGCGCACGGCGATGAAGGAGTCCTCTCCCAGCACGAGCAGGGAGAAGGCGCCTTCCACCTGTCGCAGGGCCTCGGCCACGGCTCCTTCCAGCGAATGGGCCGAGGCGCGATTGATGAGGGCCAGGATCACTTCGGAATCCGAAGGCCCCGTGAACAGCTGGCCTTCCTGGATCAGCCGATTGCGCAGGCGCTCGGTGTTGGTGAGGTTGCCGTTGTGGCACAGAGCGACCTGACCAAAGCGGCCCGTCACCAGAAAAGGGTGGGCCGCGCTGGCCACGTTGCCGCCGGTGGTGGAATAGCGCGTGTGGCCGATGGCGGCGTCGCCTTCGAGACGATCCAGCACGGCTTCCGTGAAGACGTCTGCCACGTAGCCCAGGCCCTTGTGCAGGATCAGTTCGCGACCGTTCCGGCTGCAGATGCCTGCAGCTTCCTGCCCGCGATGCTGCAACGCGTAGAGGCCCAAATAGGTCTGTCGAGCGGCTTCGGGCTGGGCATAAATCCCGAAAACTCCGCATTCATCCTTGAACGGCATGGGGCCCCCAAAGCGCCATTGTAGCGGGCTTTCAGTGGATGACCTCCACGCCCTCCTGAGGTTCGCGCTGGGCGAGGTTTCGCAGCGAACGCAGGAGCCGCGCGCCATCTTCGGCGGGCGCCACCGCAGGACTGAGGCGAAAGCCTTCCATCTGGATTTCTGCCGAAGCGATTTCCCGCCCTGGAAACACGCCGCTGAAGTAGTGCAGCGCCAACACTCCCGGTTTCACTTCCGCCAGATAGGCGTAGGCCTGCAGCCCGGCGGGGATCTCCACGGACCACAGGCTTGAAGCACGGCCTTCCAGGTTCATGGAAACGCTCTGTTGGCGTGTGCGTGGCTCGGGGCCCGAAAGGTAGAAGAGGCCTTCCAGCCAGGCTTTGGTGGTGGGAGAGAGCCGCGCCAGATCGCCTTGCAACTCGAAGCGCCAGCCGCCCAGCCGCGCCTTCTTCACGCGGTTGGCGGTCAGGGCGATGGGCGTGGGATGCAGGCGCAGGCGGCCTTCCACGGCCCTGGATTCATCGCTCAATCGGAGCTTCACGCGGTAGTCGATCTGGCCGAGATCCGCCGCACTGAGCGAACCGCAGAGCATGGCCGACATGCCCAGTGCTTGCAGGATCGAGCGAGCTTCCATGAGGCCTCCGGCTTTCAGTGTACCGCCTAGACCCTCCTGCTATGCTCGGGCCATGGCGCTCTGTTTCGATCTGGATGGCACCCTGGGCCACTTTGAAGGCGGCTACGCCCTGCTGCGGGCGGCTCTGGGCGAGCTGTGGGGCGAAGAGCCCACCGTCGAGGAACTGAGCGTTTGCAAGGGATCCACCGATTGGGAAATCGTGGACGAGCTGCATCGGAACCGCTTCGGCGAAGGGCTGGAAGCGGCCCATTACCACCGCTACGACCAGGCGTGTCTGGCGCAGTTCACCGCCGCTTTCGGAGTGGGCCTGCGGCAGCCCGTGCGTCACGACGGCCTTGCCGAGGGCCTGGTGACCCTGCTGGAACGGGGCCATCGCCTGTGGCTCGTTTCGGGCAACACGCCGGGCGTGCTGGCCTTCAAGGCTCAAGCCTTGGTTCTGGATTCCCGCCTGGAACAGGTGCCCAGCCTGCCCCATCGCAATCGGGCCGATCTGTTGCGCCTCGCCATGGAAGCCGATCCCGGCCCCCATCTCTACGTGGGCGACCGCCGCCACGACCGCGAGGCCGCCCAAGAAGTGGGCATGCCCTTCCTGGCCGTGGGCGACGCCGTGCCGGGAAGCCCCAAGCTCTCGCCCGATGCTCCTGCGGAAAGGCTGGTGGAGGCGGTGGCGGAGCACCTGCGCTAGGAGTCTGCGTCCGAGTGCGGTCGGATCAGGGGTTGACCTGGAAGCTCTGCAAAAAGGCCTGGGCCCGGGTGTCGAAGCCAGCTTTCCCCATGGGTCCCGTGGCTTCGGCGCGATGCAATCGGCCTCGGCGCACGATCACGCGGCCTTGAAGGCCCAGGCCATTGGCGGTGTGAAGGCGGTACTGCGCCTCGCCAGGAGAAGCGGTCCACTCCACGGTTCCAAAGCGCTGTTGCAGCCAGCGCTGGTAGGTGTTTAGCACTTCGCCCGGTGTGGTGCCGCCCTGGGTGCCGGGGGGCAAGTTGGTCACTTCGATCTGGAAATTCTCGTTGGCGCGAAACTGAGGCCGCCACGCACGGCTGAACCATTCCAGTGATCCGTAGGGGCTTGGCTCTGCGTACCGCACCGCCACGGGCGACCCCGGAAAGACCCCCGCCACCCCCATGGCTTCGTCCCGGAAGGCCGTGGGTGTTTCCTTCCCGCAGCCCAGCAACACCAGGACCGTCAATGCGAACGCACGTTGTCTCCAGCCCATGACCACCTCACCGATTGCTTATCGGAGATCGCGGCACTTCCCTAAAAAATCAGTGGGCGCGCAGGGCCGCTTCCAGAGCGACTTCAGCGCGGCCTGGTTCGTAGCCGCTCCAGCGATCCCGCACGCGGCCCTGGCGATCCAGGATGATGGTGGTGGGGATGCCGGGAATGGCGCCGAAAGGCTCCAGGGACTCCGGGGAAGAGGGAACGTAGGCCTGCAAGCCCAGTCCCGGCTGCGAGGCCAGGAAGGGGCGCACGTCTTCCCATCCGTTTCGATCCACGGAGATGGGCACCACCACAAAGGCCTCGCCGCCCTTCTTCTGCAGCGCGGCCACTTCGGGCAGGCCCTTTCGGCAGGGAGGGCACCAGGTGGCCCACACGTCGATGACCACCACTTTGCCCAGGAATTCACCGAGATCCCGGGGAGTGCCGCGCTCATCCACCAAGGTCACCTTGGCCATGGGGATGACCGCCCCTTCCTTCGCGCCGGGCTTCCCTACATTGCAGCCCGCGAGGGATGCCAGCACCGCGATTCCCGCGGCCCATCGAATCATTGCGCGTCCCATGGTGCCCCCCTTAGAAAAACGCGCCTCTTTTGGAGGCGCGAGTGGCGGAGAGAGAGGGATTCGAACCCTCGGTACTGGTTGACCCAATACACTCGCTTAGCAGGCGAGCCCGATCGGCCACTCCGGCATCTCTCCTCGAACCGTCGATGGTAGCTTGATCCTGGCCGGGCTGCAAGGAAGGTCTTGGAAACGGGCGCCAGGAGCGGAGGAAGGCGGCATGGGGATGCGTGACCTTCCGGCTTGGGGCAGACATTGGCGGAAGCGGTGAGATTCGAACTCACGGATGGTTGCCCATCGCCGGTTTTCAAGACCGGTGCCTTAAACCGCTCGGCCACACTTCCGTGGGTTCAGTGTAGCGAGGTCCGGCGGGCGAGCCCAGGCATTGACAGGAATCGAATCGATAGGCCTTGACAGAGAAGGACTGGCGTGGCCCCAGGGCCTGTCGCACACTGGTGGAATGACCGATGATTCGGACACTCGCGAGATCATCCTCCGAGAGGGGGAAGGCATCGCGTCGGGTCTGGAATGGTGTCCCACCCTGGAAGGGGCCTATCACGAGGTGAAAAAGGCCTTCCTCACGCATCACCCCGATAGCGACACGGTGCTGTTGGACAAGGCGTTCAAGGTGGGCAAGGCGGCCCATCAGAACCAGCGTCGCCAGAGCGGGGAACCCTACTTCTTCCATCCCCTTGCGGTGGCGAAGAGCCTGGCCGAGTGGCGGCTGGACGCGGTGAGCGTGGCCTGCGGCCTGCTGCACGACACGGTGGAAGACACGCTGATGACCCAGGAGGATGTCAGGAAGGCCTTCGGCGAAGAGGTATCGGACATCGTGGAAGGCCTCACCAAGATGTCCAAGCTGGATCTCACGGACCGCACGCTGCTCAACGCCGAGAACGTGCGCAAACTGCTGGTGGCCATGGGCAAGGACGTGCGGGTGCTGCTGGTGAAACTGGCGGATCGCCTGCACAACATGCGCACGCTGGGATCCATGCGGGAAGAAAAGCGCCGCCGAGTGGCGCGGGAAACCCTGGAACTGTTCGCTCCCCTGGCCAATCGCCTGGGCATGGGGGTGGTGCGGGCGGAACTGGAGGATCTGGCCTTCGCCAATCTGGAGCCGTTGCGTTTCGAGGAGCTGAAGAAGGGCGTGGAGGCCAAGCGCGCCAAGAACCAGGGCGTCATGGAAGAGATCCAGAAGCACCTGGAAAGCGCCTTTGCGGCCCAGGGGCTGCAGGCCGAGGTGTATTACCGGGTGAAGCATCTCTACGGCATCTGGCGGAAGATGGGCATTCAGGAAAAGGGTCTGGAGGATATCCACGACTGGCTGGCCTACCGCGTGATCTGCCCGGACCGGGCCGCCTGCTACACCGCCATGGGCCTCGTGCATGCCCTCTACAAGCCCATTCCGGGGCGCTTCAAGGACTACATCAGCCTGCCCAAGGACAACGGCTACCAGAGCATCCACACCACCGTGCTGATGCAGAGCGGCGATAGCTTCGAAGTGCAGTTCCGTACCTACGAAATGCACGAGCATGCCGAAGGCGGCATCGCTTCGCACTGGACGTACAAGGAAGGCCGCATCGCCAACCGCCAGGAGATCAACCAGGCGTCCTTCCTGCGCCGCATGGTCGAACTGCACCAGGATTCGCGGGACAGCCGGGATCTCGTGGCCAACCTCAAGGGTGAACTCTCCTTCCGCCGCATCCAGGTCTTCACGCCCAAAGGCGATCTGCGCAGCCTGCCCGAAGGCTCTACGCCCATCGACTTCGCCTACGCCATCCACACCCAGGTGGGCCATCACTGCGTGGGCGCGAAGGTCAATGGCCGCATCGTGCCTCTGCGCTACGAGTTGGAGAACGGCGATCGCGTGGAGGTTCTCACCCGCACCGATCACAAGCCCAGCCGCGATTGGCTCACCATCGTCAAGAGCGCCAGCGCCCGCAGCCGCATCCAGGCCTTCATCCGCGAGGAGGAGCGCGCCCACGCCATCGCCATGGGCAAGGAGCGGCTGGAACGGGATGCCCGCTCCGCCGGCATTCAGCTGGACGATCCCCAGGTGCAGGCGCAGTTGGAGGCCCGGCTGAAGGAACTGCGGCTGAACAGCTGGGAAGCCTTCTACGTGGCTTCGGGCTTCAACCGCATCAGCTCCCATCGTCTGTTGGAGCCCTTGCTGCCCGACACCCAGCGCAAGGTGGACGACAAGGGGCCCATCCTCGGCGACGACACGGTGCTGGTGGACGACAACGTGGGCGTCCTCTACGTGCTGGCCCAGTGCTGCAAGCCCATTCTTGGTGACGAGATCGTGGGCTATACCACCCGAGGCCGCGGCATCAGCATCCACCGCTCCAACTGTCCTCAGCTGGCCTCCACGGCCCTCAACCCCGAACGCCGCGTGAATGTGGCCTGGGGCAAGCAGACCAAGGGGATGTTCGACACCGAGGTGGTGGTGACGACCGAAGATCGGCCCGGCATGGTGGCCGCCGTTTCCGACGCCATCCAGTTCGCGGGCTTCAGCATGCAGCGCTTCAACGCTTCCACCACCGAAGGCGGCGCGGGCCTTTTCCACATCGCCCTGCGCGTGAAGGATCGCAACCATCTCGTGGATCTCATGGGCGCCATCCGCAAGCTCAAGGGCGTATTCACCGTGGAGCGCGTGCGGGGGTCCATCTTCGGATCCACCCGGTGAGTCCCTGGGTTCCGCCCGCCGAGGCCCCGCCCGTGGCCTGGAACGCCATCGAAGACAGCCTGCGCCGAGCCAATCGTCTGGCTTCGCCCCACAAGCTGAGCCCCTGGGTGCCGGAATCTCCGCGCCGGGCTGCCGTAGCCGTGGTGCTCTGGGGCGATGCGGAAGGCGCGCGGCGCATCCTCCTGGTGCGTCGGGGCGATTCAGCGCCCCAGCACGCGGGGGAACTGGCCTTTCCCGGCGGCATGGTGGAGGCCTGCGACCGGGATCTGCCTTGCACGGCCCTCCGGGAGCTGGACGAAGAACTGGGCATCACCACCGATCTGTGGGAGCTGGGCTGCTTTCCCGATGGCGTGGCCAAGGCCCGCACGCGATTCACGCCGGTCTTCTTCCGGTGGGAAAGCCCGGAGCCTCGCCTGGAGCCTGGGCCGGAGCTTCATTCCGCGCTGCTCCTGCCCCTGCAGTCGCTGAAGACCGCGCCCTGGCGCTCGGAGCGGCTGGAACATCAGGGGCTCACCCTCGCAGGCCACCGGCTGGAATTGTCCCAAGGGCCCCTCTGGGGCGCCACGGCCTTTGTGCTCAAGGCGTGGCTGGATCTGTTGTAGCTCTGATACTCTCTTTTCATGCGCTTTCTCGGCAGCCACGTCATCCATTTCATCCTGATGGGCCTGGGACTTTCCCTGGTGCTGGGTCTGCTCACCCCGACCCTGAAACCGGAGCGCACCAAGGCCAGCATCCTCAAGTACGCCGCAGGGTTGCTGGGCATCGGCCTGGTCCTGGCGTGGGTGATGTACCTGCTGCCTCGGCACCCTGTCCGGTTCTAGCCGGTGTCTCCCGCCCCTGAAACCCCTTCGCCTCTGGAGACGCTTCGCGAGCTTTGGAAGCGGCGGCGATGGAACGTCGAGCATCTGCGCGCCTTGGCGCAGGAAGCCTACGCGCCGCTCAACGAATTGAGGCTGCTGCTCTGGAAGCGCTTCGAGGGCCATTTCCCGCGCTCGGCTGCGTTGCTGGTGAGTTCCTGGCGCGTGCTGAAGAAGTACTACAAGGACGATTGCTTCAGCTATGCCGCAGGGTTGAGCTTCTGGATGCTGGTGAGCCTCGTGCCCATGACCACGCTGCTCTTCCGCCTGTTGGGCGTGATCCTCGGCACCGGGGCCTACGCCGAAGCGACGCAGCGCACCCTCGAAACCATCGTGCCCTTCCTGCCCAAGAGCTTCGTCAAGGATGCCATCCGCAACAGCCAGCAACTGGGAGGCCTGTGGCTTTCGGTGCCGGTGCTGCTCTTCGGCAGCTACTGGGGCATCGCCCAACTTGATACATCGTTGGCTCACGTCTTCGGTCTTCGCATCAAGAAGCATCGCCAGACTCGCAAGAATCCGCTGCTGCGCCAACTCACCTTCCTGGTAGGCGGCATGGTGGTGCTGGTGATCTTCCTGGCGCTGCTGGCGGGCGGCGTACTGGGCCATCTGCTGCCCTTCACGCGCATCAGCTACCTGCCTCTTCTCTCCCCTGTCCTTTGCCTCGTGATTCTCACCATCATGCTTCAGCATTTGCCGAGGCTGCATGTGGAATGGCGCCATGCCTTTCTTGGCGCCCTCATCGCCACGGTGCTGTGGTGGGGGGCTAAGTGGGCTTTCAGCCTCTACCTGCGCCACACCTTTACCTGGGACATCATGTACGGCTCCATGCTGAGCATGGTGGCGGCCCTCACCTTCCTCTACTATTCCAGCGCCATCTTTTTGCTGGGCGCCGAGATCACGGCTTCTTTCTACCCACATGGTGCTGTCAGCCGTCGGCGGGCGCTTCAGAAGGAAAGCCAGAAGCACACGAGCTAGCGGAGTCTTAGGCTTTCCAACCTCGCTCCCGTCCCAGGCGCTCCAGGCGTCGGCGGATCTCGTCTCGTGCGGTGCGAAAACGCAGGCGCATCTGTTCGGGCGTGAGGGCGGGATCGTCGCTGGCCGGATCCTCGATGGGCCAGTGGAGCCGCTCGGCTTGACCCAGGAAAAGCGGACACACCTCTTCGGCGCAAAGGGTGATGACAAGATCCACGGAATTCGGATCGATGGCCTGCACCGATTTGGAAACCTGGCCGCTGGCGTCGATGCCTGCTTCCGCCAGGACTTCCACGGCGTAGGGATTCACCCGGCTGGGGCGGCTCCCCGCACTCTGGATGCTGAAGCCTGGAAAGAGGCTGCGCGCCAGGCCTTCCGCCATCTGGGAGCGGGCGCTGTTGGCCACGCAAAGGAAAAGAAGGCGAGCGGAATTCATGAGGGCTCCTTGCAGCAACCTGCAGATACTAAGGTTTCTGAACTCTTGGGAAACCAGCGTTTCTTGATCCTCAGAGCTACCCCCACCAGCGCCACCAGCACGGGAACTTCCACCAGGGGCCCGATCACTGCGGCGAAAGCCGCGCCATGGGCCAATCCGAACGTGGCGACCGCCACCGCGATGGCCAATTCGAAATTGTTGCTGGCGGCGGTAAAGCTCAGCGTGGCGCTTTCGGCATAGCTCGCGCCCGTCATCTTGCTCATCCAGAAGCTCACAAGGAACATCACGGTGAAGTAGATCAACAGAGGAAGCGCGATGCGAAGCACGTCCAGAGGCAGCCTCACGATGGTCTCCCCCTTCAGGCTGAACATCATCACGATGGTGAACAGCAGCGCCACAAGGGTGATGGGACTAATGGCCGGAACGAATACACGGTGGTACCACGCCAGGCCCTTGATTCTTGCCAGGACAAATCGGGTGAGGAATCCGGCGAGAAAAGGAATGCCCAGATAGATGAAGACCGAGCGGGCGATTTCACCCATGCTGATGGTCACTACCGCCCCGTGCAGGCCCAACTGCCTGGGCAGGAAGGTGGCGAAGAACCAGGCGTACACGCTGAAGAAAAACACCTGGAAGACAGAATTGAAAGCCACCAGTCCCGCGCAGTACTCCGTGTCGCCTTCCGCCAGATCGTTCCATACGATGACCATGGCGATGCAGCGTGCCAACCCGATGAGAATGAGGCCCAGCATGTATTCCGGGCGATCCCGCAGGAACAGCACCGCCAGAAAGAACATGAGAAAAGGCCCGATGACCCAGTTCTGGAACAGGGAAAGCACCAGGACCTTTCGGTTTCGGAACACCCGGGGCAGTTCTTCGTATTTCACCTTGGCCAGAGGCGGATACATCATCAGGATCAATCCCACCGCTAAAGGAACGCTGACGGCCCCGGTATTCCAAGCGTTGAGTGCCTGGTTGAAGCCGGGCGCCACGGAGCCAAGCCACACGCCTAGCCCCATGGCGAGAAAGATCCACAGGGTAAGGTAGCGATCGAGGAACGAGAGCCGCTTGGAGGACGACATGGGTCTCAGCCCTTCAGCCATTCCAGGATTTCAGTGCTGGAAAGCACCTTGCCTTGGCTCTTCAGCTGGCCGTTGACCGCCAAGGCAGGGGTGCTGAGGACGCCGCGCTGGGCCATGGTCAGGTAGTCGGAGACCTTCACGACCTGGGCTTCGATGCCCGCCAGCTCCACCGCGTGGCGTGCGTGCTTCAGCAGCGTTTCACACTTGGCGCAGCCGGGACCGAACACTTCGATGAGCATGGAACCTCCTCAGAGAATGGCGTTGAAAAGATAGCCGACCAGCAGAATGCCGGTGGCGACCACGGCCACGAAAGCCGCGATGAGCCTGGGTTTCAGCACCCGGCGCAGGATGACCAGTTCAGGCAGGCTCAGGCCGATGACCGCCATCATGAAGGCCAAGGACGAGCCCAGGGCCGCGCCCTTGCCCAGCAAGGCCTCCACGATGGGCACCACGCCTGCGGCGTTGGAGTACAGCGGCACTCCGATGAGTACCGCCAATGGGACGCTGTACCAGGCATGCTTCCCAAGCAGTCCGGCCATGAGCGACTGCGGCACGTAGCCGTGAATGAGAGCGCCGACGCCGATGCCCGCGAGAATGTAAGGCCAGACCTTGCCTACGATGTCCTTCACGCCCTGGACCGCAGCAGCGATGCGCTGGGTGAGGCTAGGAGGCGCTTCCTCGGCCTCGGCCAAGGCGGGCGCGTTCAGGGCCTCCTGCACCCACGCTTCCAGGTGGGTCTCCAGCTTCCAGCGCCCCAGGATCAGTCCCGAAGCGAAGGCGATGGTCACGCCTGTGCCCGCGTAGAGCAGCGCGATCTTCCAGCCGAAAAGCACCAGCAGCAGGCCCAGCGCCACTTCGTTCACCATGGGCGCCGATACGAGAAAGCTGAACGTGACCCCCAGAGGCACGCCCGCTCTCAGGAATCCGATGAAGAGCGGGATCGCCGAGCAGGAACAGAACGGCGTCACGATGCCCAGCAGGGACGCCAGGGCGTTGCCGAAGCCCGCGTGGTGGCGGGACAGGGCCTTTCGCACCTTCGCGGGGCTCACGAAGGTCTGCAGGAAGGTGACGACGAATACCACCAGGGTGAGCAGCAACAACACCTTGGGCACGTCGTAGCAGAAGAAGGCCACCGCTTCGCCCAGATGGGACGTGGGGGACAGCCGCAACAGTCGGAAGGCCACCCACTGCGCCAAGGGATGCACCGCCAGGTACGCCAGCACCCAGGCAGGCAGGGCCAGGCCCACCCAGCCGCCGCGCTTCAGGAAAGGGAAGAAGCCTCGAGCGGAGTTCGCGTCATCGACCATGGCGACCTCCTTGGGCATTGCAGGTCACCTCCAGGGCGATGCTTCGCGTCTTGGCCGCCGCCTTGCGGTCCCGCGCCACCTCTCGGCCTTGTTCCAAGTGGGGCCACAGTTCCTCCAGAAGGGAATCCCAGCGGGGCTGGGGCGCCAGGCGGTAGTGCACCCATCGGCCCTCCTTGCGCTCCTCCAGCAAACCCGCGCTGCGAAGCTCCTTCAGGCGCTCGGACACCGTGGATGTGGGCACGTCCAGGATTTCCACCAACTGGCAGACGCAGAGTTCTCCTTCCTTGAGCAAGGCGAGCAGCCGCAGGCGCAGAGGATGGCCGAGAACCTTGAAGAGATCCACCAGCGAGGCGACATCCGTTTTCGACATTTCTTCAATCTCCGAAACATCGAAATGCTACCGCCCTTGTGCGGCCCCATCAACCCCCAAGATTTTGGGCGTGTTTCAGAGTCTTTCTGGGCCGATTGCGCCTTCAGGGCACGTCGAAGGACTGCTCGCGGTATTCGTTGATCTTGTTGCGCACCGTGCGCAAGGCGATATCCAGCTGTTGGGCACAGTGGGTGCGGTTGCCCTTGAGGGCGGCCAGGGTGGAAAGCAGCCAGAAGCGCTCCAGTTCAGGGAGGGAAAGGCCCAGGGGCAGGGCCACCAGGGTGCCCAGCTTCGCGTCCTTGAGGGGCGTGGTCCCGTCGGACACCACTACGCCAGAGGGGATGCTGGCGGGCTGGGGGGCCGGAGCGGGTGCGGGAGCGCTGGGTTCCAGGTCCTGCGAATCGTCGGGCAGGCCTTCCCGTTGCTGGGGATCCAGCAACCAATGCAGGTCTTTTTCCGTGAGGGTGGGGCCCTGGTTCAGCACCACGCAGCGCTGAATGGCGTTTTCCAGTTCGCGAATGTTGCCGGGCCAGGGGTGGC
>JAJTBC010000127.1 GCA_021287085.1 Bacillota bacterium
GCCCTCTATGGCGCTTTGGTGACGTTTGTTCTTTTCAGTCTGGGCAAGTTTCTTATCGGGTTCTACATCGGGAAAAGCGGCGTGGCCAGTGGCTTTGGAGCCGCAGGAGGATTGATTGCTGTGGTGGTGTGGGTCTATTACTCCGCCCAGATTTTTCTGTTCGGGGCTGAACTGATTCGTGCCATGGGATCCCAAGCAGAATCAGAAGCGTCTTCAGCCCATTGAATGTGAGTGGATCGCTCAGAGCCCTTGAGGTGGCTTGATAAAATGGAACAAACCGTTCCTTCCTTCAGGAGGCACTCCATGACCGAAAAGGCCAAAACCAAAATGGCTTCGCTCGTGCTGGACAAGAAAGCACTGGAAGCGGCGAAAAAGAATCTGGAGAACGGCGTGGTCACGCCCTCCCTCGGCACCAACGCCAAGGAGATCGTAGAGATTCTCAATGGCGCCCTGGCCACCGAACTCGTGTGCGTGCTCCGCTATCGTCGGCATCACTTCACGGTAGAAGGTGCTTTGAGCGCGAAGATCAAAGAGGAATTCCTTATCCATGCCAACGAGGAATTGGGCCATGCCGATCTTCTGGCGGAGCGCATCGTGCAATTGGGAGGCGAACCGAACTTCAACCCCGATGCCCTCAGCAAGGCCAGTCACGCGGATTACGATGAATCCAAGACGCTGAAGGAGATGGTGAAATCCAACCTCGTTGCAGAGCGCGTGGCCATCGAGTCCTACCGGCAGATGATCGCTTTGGTTGGCGAAAAGGATCCCACCACGCGCCAGATGCTGGAAGGCATTCTGGCCATGGAAGAAGAGCACGCCGACGAACTCAAGGATTGGCTCCAGCCCTAGCGCACCGGCTGCTTTGCCTCTAATCGACAACGTCTAAATCCATGCGGAATGTTACCCCTGGAACGCCCGGGCCAGATGTTCGATGAGCGCCCGCACCGAGGAAATGAGACCTCGCCGAGAGGCGAAAAGGGCGTGGATGCGCTCCGCAGGCAAGGACCAATGGGGCAACACCTGGACGAGACGGTTCGCCTGAAGATGCGGCTGGGCCATGGCCAAGGGAAGCTGTACCACGCCGAGGCCCGCCTGGGCCGCGTCGCAAAGGATTGCCAGATCGCCGGAGGCGAAGCGAGGAAGGTGGACGATTTCGAGCGTGGCGGCGCGGCCTCTGCTTGAGGTGCGAGAAAACGTCCAGAGGTGCTTGGTGTTGAGCGCCCCCCGGCCCAGGGTGGGCCACTCCTGAAGTTCCTCTGGCCGCTTAGGTTGGCCCCGTTCTCTGACGAGGCGCGGGCTGGCCGCGAGGATCTGGGGGCTTTCGCCCAGCACCCGTAGCGCGAGATCGCTGTCCTGAGGCGGCGTCGCATCCATGCGCAAAGCCAAATCGATGCCTTCGGCCAGCACGTCCACCGGCCGGTTCATGCCCGTGACCTGGAGCTTCACCAACGGATAGCGCTTGGCGAAATCCACCAGCATTGGTCCCACGTGAAGATGCAACAGCGCGATGGGGCAGGACACGTGCAATGCGCCGCGGGGTTCCAGGTGCGTGAAGGCGGCGGCGGCTTCGGCAGCTTCGGCTTCAGCCAGCATGGCTTTGCAATGGGTGTGAAAGGTGTGACCGATCTCCGTCACTGTGAGACGGCGCGTGGAGCGCTGAAGCAAGCGCACGTCCAAACGCTCCTCCAGCGCGGCAAGGCGTCGGCTCAGTTTGGATTTCGGAATCCCCAGGGCCCGGCTGGCGGCGGTGAAACTGCCTTGATCCACCAC
>JAJTBC010000129.1 GCA_021287085.1 Bacillota bacterium
CGCCAACTCGGCACGATGGAAAACCGGAAAGGCGCCGCAGCCCCGCTTCAGTCCACCCGGTAGTGGCAGCCTCGGCTCTCGGGATTGAGCAGGGCTGCTTTGAGGATGAGACGAGCGCAGGTCACGGCGTTGCGAAGTTCAAGGATCGGGCGCGAAAGCGGCGCTTCGCGGTAGAAGGCTTCAATGCGGTGATAGAGATGGCCCATGTCGCCGCGCGCCCGCTCCAGCCGCGCTCGGGTACGCACGATGCCCGCGTAGTTCCAGAGGGTGGTGCGCACGTTGTTCCAGTCCTGTTCGATGAGCAAAGGATCGGCAGCTTCGGGGCCCTGGGCGGGAATCCAGGCTTTGAGGGCGGCTTCGGAGGGAACAGTGCTACCGCGGCCTTCGGTCACCGCCGTCTCGGCGGCACGATAGCCCCAAAGCAGGCCTTCCAGCAGCGAGGTGGAAGCCAGGCGATTGGCGCCGTGAACGCCGGTGCAGGCCACTTCGCCCACGGCGAACAGGCCCGGCAGGCTCGTGCGGCCTTCCAGATCTACCGCCACGCCCCCGCAGAAATAGTGGGCGGCGGGCACCACGGGCATGGGCTGGCGCAGGGGTTCGAAGCCTTCGGCGCGGCACACGGAAAGCACCTTGGGGAAGCGCGCTTCGAGATCCAGCTTGGCCGCCACGGGCGTCAAATCGAGGAACACGTTGGAATCGCCGGTGGAAGCCATTTCCTGGAAGATGGCACGGCTCACAATATCTCTAGGCGCCAGCTCCATGGCCTCGGGCGCATATTTCGTCATGAAGCGTTCGCCGCGTCGGTTGAGCAGGTGGGCGCCTTCGCCGCGCAGGGCTTCGGTGAGCAGCGTGCGCGGCTTGTGGGGCACGTAGAGCGTGGTGGGATGGAACTGGATGTACTCGCAATTGACGATGCGGGCTGTGGCGCGGTAGGCCGCTGCGAGGCCGTCGCCCGTGGCTCCGGCGGGATTGCTGGTATGCAGATAGAGGTAGCCCAGGCCGCCTGTGGCGAGGATGGTGCGTGCGGCACGCACGCGATGCACCTGTTTGTCGCTGTCGAGGAGATAGGCGCCCCACACGCGAATGGGATCGTACACGCCCCGGGGATCGCGGCCATGGTGTGGCGTGGTGAGCAGATCCACCAGCATGCGGCCTTCAAGAATGCGGATGCGGCCATGGGCCTTCACCGCTTCACTGAGCGCATCCTGGATGGCTTGGCCCGTGAAATCCCGGGCGTGGAAAATGCGGCGCGCCGAATGGGCCGCTTCCGCCGTGGGTTCGGGCTCGCCGTCCGCGCCTAGATCGAAAGGCACTCCAAGTCGCTTCCAAAGGAATTCCCGGCAAAGGGCTGGACCTTCCTGAGCCAGAAGGCGCACAGCCTCCGGGCGACAAAGGCCCGCCCCGGCCGCCTCGATATCCGCCGCCAGCAGTTCCGGCGAATCGCCGTACGAAGCCGGGGGCAAGCCCACGATGCCCCCTTGGGCCCATGACGTGTTGGATTCACCGAGCGTATCTTTCAGCACGAGGGTTACATCCGCCCCCAGATCCGCCGCTCTCAGGGCCGCTGCACAGCCCGCGATTCCGCCGCCCACCACCAGCACATCGCACGAGGTCATGTCAGGCTCCACTTTGGGTCGATCCTAAATTCCATTCCGGCCGTGGCAATTCCCACAACACCTGGGAGGCGGCTTCGGGTTCGCCGTGGCGCATCCATTCCAGGCGCTGTTCTACCGCATCCAGACAGGGGCCGATCTGCACGGTGCCCCAGGGCGTGGGCACCTCGCCTTCGCTGTAGAGCAAAACCCGCAGGCCGTCCCGCCACAGATTCTTCATGCCGTGCCATTCCCCATGCTGCTGCTGGTGGAAGCCTGCCGCCAGAAGGATCAAGCCCTGCAACGCTCGCTTCAGGTCGCCTTCCGAGCGCACCCACAGGCCTTCCAGCGCCTCGTGGCATTCGTAGAAGAGAGCAGAATTGAAGAGCGTGACCGCGCAACCCAGCCGGTAGCGGTCATCCAGAGGCTGCCCCGTGAGCGCCAGTAGCCCTACCCCGCAGCGCAGGCTGGCGCGGGAATGAAAGGCCGCCCAGGCACTATGGGCTCTCCAACCCGCGCCGCTCTTTTCGGCGGTATCGGGGAAGCGCGCCAGGCTTTCGCGCCACGCCTGGGCCGGATCTTCCACGCCCAAAGCCGCGAGCATTCGCCCCGAATGCGAAAATAGCTCCGATTCGCTCATGCCTTCAGGATGCAATTCCCACAGGCGAGGCGACCCCAGCACCGTGGGCCACACCAGATCCACCCTGCGATCGGGCGCCTCCAGGGCAGCTTCCATGCGACCGCGCACGAAGGCCTGGAGCGGCAGCGGCCAGCGCGCCTGGGGCGCCCAGAAGGCGGGGGCCGTGGCGGAGCTCACGGTTTCCTCCCCTCAACCCAAGAACGCGTCATGTGAAGTTCCGCTCCGAGAGGCTGATGAATTCGAGGGAAAAATCATCCAGTTCGGTCTGCCATTGCTTGAGCTGGCCCTGGAAGAAGTTGTAGGCCATGAGGGCCGGAATGGCCGCCACCAAGCCCAAAGCCGTGGCCACCAGCGCCTCGGAAATGGGAATGGCCACGGTGGCCAGGCTGGCGCTGCCTGTGGTGCCGATGCCCTGGAACGCGTCGATGATGCCCCATACCGTGCCGAAAAGGCCCACGAAGGGGCTTACGGCGGCGATGGTGGCAAGGATGCCCAGGCCCTTTTCCAGTTTGCCCATCTCCACCACCGAAGCCCGCTGAAGGCTGCGCTCCACGGCTTCCATGTTGTGCAGCTGCACCTTGTTGCCCGCGGCAGGCTGGGTGCGGAGCTGGTAGATCACTTCGCCGTAGGCAGAGTTGAAAAGCCCCAGCAGGGGCGTGAGAGCGTAGTTGGCGGTGTTCTGCTTGAGGTCCTGCCAGTTGGTGGAACGACGGAAAGCCTGCCGGAACGCCTCGGTCACGCGCTGGCGACGCCCCTGGGCCATGGCTTTCTGGAAGATGATGCCCCAGCTGGCCACGCTGAACACCAGCAGCAGGAGCATCACGCCCTTGCCCACCAGGCCTCCGTGCCGCACCACCTCCCACAGATTGATTCCCTGTCCTTCCAGCAGCGCCAGCGGCATGCAACCTCCGATGCTCTCGATCTTAACAAAGGAGCGGAAAAGCGCATGAACAGGATGGGCAAGATGAAAAAGGGCGGCACGGAAAATGGTGTTTCTTCTTTGGCGTGTGTTTTCCTTTGTGCCCTTCGCGCCTTAGTGGTGAACCTTTTCTCAGGGCGCGGTACACTGGCCTTTTGCGGAATGGAGCTTTCATGCAGGTGATCATCATCGGTTCGGGATACGTGGGCCTCGTGGCTGCGGTGGGTTTTGCGGATTCGGGGCATCGTGTGCTGGGCGTGGACGTGGACGCCTCCAAGATCGAAAAGCTGAAGCAGGGCCAGAGCCCCATCTAC
>JAJTBC010000133.1 GCA_021287085.1 Bacillota bacterium
CACTGTCGCCAGGGTTATGTGGACGAGGTAGATGGCGGTGAAGGGATTGGCCGGGCCGCCGCTTCCGTACAGCAGCGCTGTCAGCAGCAGGATATCCAAGCCCAGCACCAGGCCCGGCAACGCAGTGGAAACGGGCTTTGGCTGACGCAGGCGCCACCACAGCCAACCGTTGCTGCCTGCGCCCAGGGCCACCAGACCAAGCAGCGGGCCCGCGGCGAGGGCATCAGGGAAGAGGCGCATCGAAATGAGAACGGCCGCCGTCTGACAGACGGCCGTGAGCCATCGCAGGCGCAGGATCCAGAAGATGGTGATGCGGTCGTCGGGAGGGGTCATCGAATGTTCATTCTGGCGAGGATGGGCCCCGCCGTCAGCGCCCGAAGGTGAAGGATCCCTTCAGCCAGATCAATCGTCCCGGCTCGTTGACCCGTTGCGATTGCACCGTGTAGCCGGGAATGGCGCTGGCGCCACGACTGATGTGTTCGGCATAGGCACGGTCGAACACGTTGTCCACTCCCACCGTGACCAGCCAGCCCTGGGCGGGCTTCCAGCCTCCATGCAGGGAGAACACGCCGAATCCCGGCGTGGGGCCAAGGTCCTGCCCCGCGATATTGCCTTGATTGAGGGCAAAGCGACTTTGACGGGATACGGCCCGGAACAATGCCCCGCCGGACCACGCCCCGGCTTCGTAGCCCAGGCCGAGCCTCAGATCCAGGGGAGGGATCTGGGCCAGCGCGAATCCATCGCTATCGTTTCGCCCTTGGGTGTAAGCCAAAGTGGCGTCCACTTTCCAGGCTTCCGTCAGATGGACAAGGCCGCTCCATTCTCCGCCCCAGGTAGTGGCATCCACGTTCCGCGACACAGTGGCGAGCCGCGTGCCCGAAACCACTGGCTTTGCCACGCCAGACTGGATGAGGATGAAATCCTTTATTTTCCCGTAGAAAACGGAGACAGAGGTCTGCACGATCCCGGATTTCTTCATCCACCCCATATCAAGCTGGCTCGTCTTTTCGGCCTTGGTGTCGAAGGCACTCACCGTAGCGAGGCTTTCCTTGTTGATGCATTCCCAATAGTCAGGAAACCGCTCGGAATGCCCCAGGCCCGCATAGAAGGTCGAATCCGCTCCCAGTTCCCGCTCGTAGCGAACGAATCCGCTGCCAAGAGTTTCATTCCGCTCCTGGCCCCGGCTGGGGTTGGGAACGATCATCATCGGCGTAATTGCCACGGTGGCCCTTGGATCTTCCGCATGCCACCGGTCGGCCCGAAGGCCTGCCACCAATCGGTGTTTTTCTCCGAGGAGGTGCTCCATCTCTCCGAACAGCGACAAGCTGCGGAACGTTCCATCGTCCATGCGGGGCAGCGAGGCCACGGGCATGGTCCAAGCGTTGGCCGTGCGGCGAAGGGTATGGTCGTTGCTCTGACCGTCCAACCCGAAGGTGAACTTGGTGACTTCCGCCATGCGCAGCCCCATGGCAACCCGGCCTCCGCGAGTCAGGCGGTCGGGATTGTTCACCGAAGGACCAGGCATCGTCGGCGTGGGCACAAAGGAACGCAAGGTGTAGTTGTCCATGTCGTGATCCACGTAGTTGCGATAGACCTGGACCTCCACCTTCTCCACGCGGTCGGAAAGGTGGCGCCATTCTCCGCGCAGGCCCACGTTTTCCCGGAGGAACTTGGCCCCGTCCATGGTGCGATCGGCGTAGGCGGCCTCGCCATCGCTGCGGGCTACGGACAGCTCCAGTCGTGCGTTGTCGCTGGGCGTCCATCCGGAGATCCCGTTGGCGCTCCAGCGGGTGTACCGCGAGTGAATGGAAGTGCCATTGCCATCCTTGTAGTTGCCCGAATGGGAGCGGGTGCCTATGGCGCGGCCGAAGAACTGCGAGGTGCCCACCGTGGCATCCAGAACCTGATCGCTGCGCCCGAAGCTGCCTCCCATGAGACTAACGAAGCCCTTCAACCCCGGCTGCTGAAATCGCTCCTGGGATCGTTCGAAACGCACCACCCCGGCGGAATTCCCCGGACCATAGAGCACAGTCTGAGGGCCTTTCACCACCGTGATGCGATCGTAGGATTCGGGAAACACGTAGGCCGTGGGCGGATCCATACGCATGCCGCACCCGCCCATCAACTGCTCGCCATCCAGCAGCATGACGAGCCTGGAGCCCGCCATGCCTCGCAGCACCGGGTCGCCGTCCGTGCCCCCTTTGCGGATCAGGGAAAAGCCAGGAATGGTCTTGAGGTAATCGGCCCCATCGTGGGCCGGC
>JAJTBC010000143.1 GCA_021287085.1 Bacillota bacterium
CGCGGCCTGCACTTCAGCTACGTGCGCTACCTGGAGAACCGCCTGCGTGAAACCTTCGGTTTCGTGGGAACGCCCTTGCGGCTCTCGGTTCAGAAGAAGCAGAAGGGGGATGAAGCGCCCACCGAAACCGCTCGCGTGCGCCGCGTGATGGACGTGGGCGAAGGCCTCAAGCCTTCCCGCAAGCCCACCCGAGGCCCACGAAAAACCTCCCGTGCCGCCAAAGCGTCACGGGAGGGAGGCAAGGTCAGACGCTGATTCAGTCTTTGCGGCAGGGTAGTTCCAGGCCGTAGCCCTTCTTGCGGTCTTCCATCTTCAGGAGCAGGGCGAAGACCACCGCCAGCACACCGATGAGCGTGAAGGTGAGCATGGGCAGGGTGTAGTTGTAGGCGGGGCTGCTGACGCCGTCCACCACGCGGGTGCCCACCACGCCGTACTTGTCGAGAATCCAGCCGATGAGATAGGGCACGCCGAAGAGCGCCATGAGGTTCTGCACGAAGAAGATCAAGGCGTAAGCCGTGCCGAGCTGGCGATGGGGAATGAATTTGGGAACCGAAGGCCACATGGCCGAAGGCACCAGCGCGAAGCCGAATCCCAGCACGATGGTGGCCAGCAGTGCCAACTCCCAGCGATTGAGGAAGGGCACGGAGAAGATGGCGTGCACCAGCAGGAGCAGCAGGGAACCGAGGATCATGATGCTGGCACCCTTGCCTTTGCGATCGTAGAAACCGCCGAAGATCACGGTCAGAGGGATGGTGGCGAAGGGCAGGACGCTGGGAATGGCACCGGCCAGGCTCTGCTTCACATGGAACTTCTGCACCATGAGATCGGGGGCGTACTTCAAGAAGGGAAACACGGCGGAGTAGAACAGGCCACACAGGATGGCGATGTACCAGAAGCCTCGGATGCGGAGGATCTCGCCGATGTCCGAAAGGCGGAAGGCTTCCTCATCGCTGGAACTGGTGTCCACGCCTTCGGAGGCGTCCAGCTTCTTGTCCATGCTGCAGTAGAAGATGTAGGCCACGAGGCCGACCGCGAGCAGGATGGTGCCCACCATGATGGGCGCGGACACCGACTTGAAATGGGTGGCGATGGGGGCGCTGAGTCCCATGGCCATGGCCGTGCCGATGCGGGCCGTACCCACCTGGAGGCCCATGGCCAGGGCGATCTCGTAGCCCTTGAACCAGCGGGCAATGATCTTGGTGGCGGTAATGCCGCAGAGTTCGATGCCCATGCCGAAGGTGGCGTAGCCCAGGGAGGCGGTCAGAACCTGGCCATTGACGCCAAGGAAACTGGTTCCACTGAGGACATGGGTGTGGACAGCCCACCATTTCACGGCACTGCCTACCACCATCAGGACGCAGGAGAGCGTTCCAGCGAAGCGGGCGCCCTTTTTGTCGAGGATGATGCCGCCGATGACGAGCATTCCCAGGAACACGTTGAACCAGGCATAGGCCCCAGTGAAGAAGCCGTACTGGGCGCTGCTCCAATGCAGTTGTTGCTCGATCATGGGCTTGAGGGGCGCCATGACATCGGCCACGTAGTAGCCGCAGAGCATCGTGAAGGACACGATGAGCAGCGAGGTCCAGCGGGCGGCTTTGGATTGCCGCAGCGAGGTTTTGAGGGCTTCGACCATGGGGATTCCTAAGAAAAAAGAACAAAGGGCCGCGTGAGGCTTTCGAGAACAGGCTACAGGCTATCGGAATTCCCACTGGATGGGCAGTATGGTCGGTGCTCGCGCCTTTGCGTCCTGGAGAGGATGCTCCCAGACTAGGAGGATGCTGCTGCCCTTGCTGGTTCCCCTTCTCGCTTTTGCGCAGCCTGCTCCATTGGCGATGCAGGCCCCTGCGCCGATCTCGCTGCCGCCGGGCTTTGACATGCCGCTGGGGTTGCGGGTCAAGCCCGATAGCCTGGAGGTGGCGAACTTCGACGAGGAGGTGTTCGAGGTGAAAGCTCCCGGCGGGGCCGCGCCCGTGCGGTTGACCCGGGAGGGACGCACCTGGCGTTTTTCCCTCATGCCCGAACAGGGACGCATGGGCCTCCTGGCCCTGCAGGAGCGGCTGCGCTCCTCCATGACCGCCTCGGGTTGGGTGTGGACCTACGAGGAGCGCGGGGTGGCGCGCAAGACTACCGAAGAGCACGATGTGTGGATCAAGATCGCGGCCGTGAGCAGCGGGGAAGTCAAGCTGGTGGCCCTGGAACCCAAGCCTCTGCGAACGCTGATACTCAATCCCCCGGGCCCCACGCCCGAGCTGCCCAAGGCCCAGGAGGATTTCCCCTACCTGCCGCCCTGGCCTGGTTCTCGCATCGTGTCCTGCGCCGATAGCCCGAATCCCGTAGGAGTTGAGTTGGAACCCGGCAAGCCCGCCATCGTGCGAATCAACTTCATCGAAAAGGAATACGAGCTGGCGGAGCCCGTGACGCCCCACGAATTCCTGTCAGCCTATACCCGGGCCCTGAAAAAGGCCGGATGGGAAATCGACGGGAAATCCAGGGGCAAAGGCCAAGGCACAACCACGCAAATCCAGGCGGCCTATTTGTTGAACGGAAGGGATGTGCGCGCCACCCTGCGGTTACTGGGCGGCTCCATGGCCATCTCGGTG
>JAJTBC010000193.1 GCA_021287085.1 Bacillota bacterium
GAAACCGAGCCCGTGATGAAGAACGCCAATGCCACCGGCTCGTACAAGCCCGCCAAGCTCGAGAACGGCATCACCGTGAACGTGCCGCCCTACATGGAATCCGGCGAAAAGATCCGCGTGAACACCACCGACCGCACCTACATGGAGCGCGTGAAGTAGAGCCGATCACCCCCGCAGGGGATTACTCCCCTTTGAGGCTCTTGGCCAGAAGCTGGGTGCGGATGAAATCGTCCAGATCGCCATCCAGCACCTTCTGGGTTTGGCTGGTTTCGCAATTGGTGCGGTGATCCTTGACCATCTGGTAGGGCTGGAGCACGTAGCTGCGGATCTGGCTGCCCCAGGCCACGTCGGATTTTTCGCCGGAAGCGGCCGCCACCTTTTCTTCGAACTTGCGGCGCTCCAGTTCGTAGAGGCGGGCCTTCAGCACCTTCATGGCCGTGGCGCGGTTCTTGATCTGACTGCGTTCGTTCTGGCAGCTCACCACGATGCCCGTGGGCAAGTGGGTGAAGCGCACGGCGGATTCGGTGCGGTTCACGTGCTGGCCTCCCGCGCCGCTGGCGCGGAACACGTCGATCTTCAGATCCTTGTCGGGGATCTCCACATCGATGGTGTCATCCAGTTCGGGGCTGACGTACACGGCGGCAAAGCTGGTGTGGCGGCGCTTGGCGGCGTCGAAGGGGCTAATGCGCACGAGGCGATGCACGCCTGCTTCGGCCCGAAGATAGCCGTACGCGTACGGCGCGCTGACGATGAAGGTGGCGCCCTTGATGCCCGCTTCTTCGCCGTCCTGATAATCGACCATCTCCGTGGCCCAGCCTTTGGATTCGCAGTAGCGCAGGTACATGCGCAGCAGCATGGCGGCCCAATCCTGGCTTTCGGTGCCGCCCGCGCCGGGCGCGATGGCCACAATGGCGTTGGTCTGATCCAGTTCGCCCGAAAGCATCATGCGCAATTCGGCGCTGTCCACGGTCTGGCGCAACGCGCCTTCCACCGCTTCCGCTTCGCTCAGCATGTCGCTGTCATCGCGGGAAAGCTCCAGGGCTGTTTCCAGGTCTTCCAGGCCGCCACTGAGTTTCTTGGCGGTGGCGATGTCATCGGTGAGGAGCCCCCGGGCCTTCAACACGGGCTTGGCCTTTTCGGGATCATCCCAAAAGCCCGGCGCCGCAGCTTTTTCTTCGATTTGTTCGAGCTCGAGGGCCTTGCGCTCCGGGTCCAGGTGGGCCACCAGTTGGCGCACCCTGGGCGCCAGTTCCTGCTTGGCCCGCATCAAGGTTTCAAAGTCCATGGTTCTTCCAGCGAAGGGAGCCCGACGAAGGCCCTTCTTCCACTGTAAGGAGTCGTCGGCGAGGTGGGAAGGACACCGAGCCGCGCTTCCCCGGTATCCTGGAAAGGTGTCTGAAGT
Source organism: Bacillota bacterium (assembly GCA_021287085.1). Classification (GTDB taxonomy): domain Bacteria; phylum Acidobacteriota; class Holophagae; order Holophagales; family Holophagaceae; genus JAYREN01. The sequence goes on from JAJTBC010000193.1 coordinate 1,403, forward strand.
CATCACCCTCGTTCTTCCCGATGATCTGGAGCCCTCCTTTCGCGGGGTTCTGGCGGGCCATGCGGAAACCATGGCGTTCTGCCGCTGGGAGCACGTGGCGCCCAAGGGCCGGGTGATCCTTTCCCACGGCTACGGGGAACACGGCGAGCGCTATCGTCATGTGGCGCACTGGCTGCACGAGCGCGGCTGGTCGGTGTCGGCCATGGATCACCGGGGGTTCGGCCGCAGCGGCGGCACCCGGGGCGACGCTGATGGCATTCACCGTTTCGTGGATGACTTCGTGCAGTTCCTTCGCCACGAGCGACGCTACGACGCCGATCGCGTGGGCGCGCCTCCGCGGGTGGTGGATGGCGTGCCCCTGCCCCCCTCCCCGGTGTGCCCGCAAGTGGTGCTGGGGCACAGCTTCGGCGGCCTGGTGGCGCTGCTGGCCCTGCTGTGGCACTCCGACACCATGGAAGGCCTCGCCCTCAGCAACCCTGCCCTGGCCGTGCGGGATTTCGGATGGACCTTGCGGATGCTGGAACGATTCATGGGATGGGTGGCGCCCCATCGCTCCATGCGGATTCCCAACCGCAAGGAGAACGTCTGCTCCGACCCGGTTTTCGTGCAGCGGTACTGGGATGATCCCCTTTGCCACACATACGCCTCGGCGGGATTCATGGCGGCCCTCCGGGAGGGACGTCAGGAAGTGCTGCCCCTGGGCCACGAACTGGATCGGCCCATCCTGCTATTGGAATCCACGGACGATTCCGTGAACGATCCCGAGGGTTCGGAGGCTCTGTGGAG
>JAJTBC010000213.1 GCA_021287085.1 Bacillota bacterium
CTGCTGCCGCCGGATCTCAAGATGGATTACATCGCCAACCAGCCCCAGGTGGTGGAAGAGCGCATGTCCGGCATGGGGCACGAATTCCTCATCGCCATCACCTGCGTGGTGATCGTCACGGTGCTGCTGCTGCCCATGCGCGTGGCGCTCATCGCGGCGTTGGCCATTCCCATCACCATGCTTGCCACCATCGGCGTCATGAACGCCTTCGGCGTGCAGCTTCATCAGGTCTCCATCGCCGCGCTGATCCTGGTCCTGGGCATTGTCGTGGACGATGCCATCGTTATCGCCGACAACTACGTGGAGCTCCTGGACCACAAGGTGGCCAGAGCGGAAGCCGCCTGGCGGGGACCTCTGGACGTGTTGGTGCCGGTGCTGGTGGCGACGCTCACCATCGTGGCCTCCTTCCTGCCCTTGGTCATCCTGTCGGGCAGCGCGGGCGAGTTCATCCTGGCCCTGCCGCTCACCGTGGCCGTGGCGCTGTCGGTGTCGTTCCTGGTGGCCATCTTCCTCACGCCGCTGCTGTGCCGCACCTTCATCGCCAAGGGTCTGCACGACCACGATGCCGAGCCCAGCGAGGGCGTGAAGAAATTCAATCTCCTGGACGCCCTTCAGGTGGCCTACAAGAAGGCCATCACGTACTTCATGGGCCGACCCCGACTGGCGGTGGGCCTGGGCGTGGTCGCGGTGGCGGCGGGGGGCTTGATGTTCCATTTCATCCCGGAACAGTTCTTCCCCAACGCCGAGCGCAACCAGTTCGTCATCGATCTGTGGCTGCCCCAGGGCAGTCGCATCGAGGCCACGGATCGCGCCATGCGCGCCATCGAGAAGGAACTCGGCCAGGACAAGGACGTGGTCCACTACGCCAGCTTCGTGGGGCAGAGCGCCCCTCGTTTCTACTACAACGTCAATCCGCAGCAGCCCGATGCGTCGTACGGCCAGTTCATCGTGAACACCCGCAGCGCCAAGGCCACGGTTCCGCTGGTGAGTTCCCTGCAAGGGCGGCTCTCGCGCCTGGTGCCCGAAGGCATGGTGATCGTGAAGGAACTGCAGCAGGGCGCCTCCATGGAAGCCCCGGTGGAAGTGCGGATCTCCGGCGATGACGTGGATCAGCTGAAGAACCTCGGACGCCAGGTGGAGGACATTCTCCGGGCCGACAAGAACGCCCGCTACGTCCACACGGATTTCTTCAACGACTCCGCCCTGGCCAACGTCACCCTCAACACCGAACTGGCGAGCCGTCTCGGCATGACCTATTCCGGCGTGTCCAAGCTGCTTTCGGGCGCCTTCGACGGTACGCCCGTGAGCACCTTCTGGGAAGGCAATCGCGCCGTGAACATTCTGCTGCGCGTGGACCCGGCTCATCGTGGATCTTTCGACGATGTGCGTGATACCTACGTGGGTTCGTCCCTGGCGCCAGGGAAAGTGCCGTTGCGCTCCATCGCGGAGATGACCCCCGATTGGCAGACCAGCCGCATCGTGCGCCGGAACGGCGTTCCCACGCTCACGGTGAGGGCGTTCCATGCCCCTGGCACCTACGCTTCAGGCATCCTCGGCAAAGCCTTGCCCAAGGTGAAGGCCATCCCGCTGCCTCCGGGCTATCAGATCAACCTTGGCGGCGAGTGGGACAACCGCCACGAAACCTTCCCGGAGATGGTCACGGCCCTTTCCATAAGTCTTCTGGCCATCTTCCTCATCCTCATGCTGCAGTTCCGCAACCTCACGGAGCCTCTGGTGGTGATGACCTCCATTCCTCTGTCGCTCTTCGGCGTGGCGGTGGGATTGGTGCTGACCCGCAACGCCTTCGGCTTCACGGCCTTCATGGGCATGATCAGCCTGTGCGGCATCGTGGTGCGGAACGCCATCATCCTCATCGACTTCATCAAGGAAAAGCTCTCCGAGGGGCTGCCCTTGGAAGAGGCGGCCACCCAGGCGGGCGAGCGGCGCTTGCGGCCCATCTTCCTCACCACCATGGCTGCGGCCGTGGGCGTGACGCCCATGATCCTGTCGGGCTCGAAACTCTGGAGCCCCTTGGCCAGCGTGCTGGCGGTGGGCCTCATCTTCTCCATGTTCTTCACGCTGCTGGTGGTGCCTGTCATCTACGTGTTGCTGTATCGCAGGCATCTGGCGCCCCGTGGCGCGGCGGCAGTGCTCCTGTTGGGGGCTCTGTGTCTGCCCCTGTCCAGCGCCGAACCGCAACATCTCACGGTGGATGAAGCCATCCGGCGCGCCCTGCAGCACAGCTCCGGCGTGCGCATCGCCCAGGCCAAGGTGGAAGAAGCCCAGGCCAAGCGCCGCACGGCGCGGGCGGATTACCTGCCGCAACTCAAGGCCGAAGCTACTTGGATGAAGACCTCCGGCGAGCAGTTGATCCAGATTCCCGCCGGATCCCTGGGCACCATTCCCGGCCTTGGGCCTTTCCCCATGCACGACATGGGCATCGGCCAGGGCGACCGCAATCTCTACCTACAGGACATCACCCTGGGACAGCCCCTCACGCAGCTTTTCAAGATCTACCACGGCAACCAGGTGGCCTCTGCCGAAGAGCGGGTGGCCCAGGCGGAGTTGCGGAAGATGGAAGGCGACATCGCCTTCAAGACCCGGCAGGTCTATGCGGGGCTGCTCATCGCCCAGGCCCGGCAGGAGGCCGCCAAGGTCGGAGTGCTGGCCGCCGAACAGCAGGATCGCGAAGCCAGGGAAGCGGTGCAGGCCGGCAATGTGCTGAAGGTGGTGCAGACGGGCAGCCGCACGCAGCTGTTGCAGAACCGGCAACGGGAACTGGCGGCCGAAGCCTCGCTGCTGGATCTGCGGGCCGAGCTGAACGATCTCATGGGGCAGGCCATTGACGCGCCGCTGGAGCTGGCTTCCATTCAGCCTAAATCGGCAGCAGTGCCCCCGCGCAGCGAACTTTTGAACGTGGCCCTGGCGCAGAATCCCGATCTCACGGTGGCCCAGGAAACCCTCGAAAAGAGCCGCAGCGCCGTGAAAGCGGGGCGTTCCGACTACCTGCCGGAGATCAGCGCCTTCGCCCGGCACATTCATCAAAGCGGCGTGCCCTTCCTCCGCACCAACTCCATGTCCTATGGCCTCTCCCTGAGCTGGACCGTGTTCGATTGGGGCAAGAAGACCAACGTGGTGAGCCAGCGGGCCGCCCTGGGCGCCCAGGCCAGCGAGAACCATCGCCGCATCCGCACACGCGTGGAAATGGATCTGGATCGCCTGCTGCGCAAGCTCGATACCGCCAAACTCCAGGTGGAAGTGGCGGAGGAAGCCCAGGCCCTTCACGCCGAAAAGGCGCGCTTGGCCGCCAACCAGCTTGACGTGGGCCTCGTTTCCGCCCCCAAGCGCTCCGAAGCGGATGCCGCCGCCAAGGCCGCCGACGCGGATCTCCTGGCCGCGCGTCTCGCCCTGGATCTGACCTGGGCCGAGCTGGATCAATTGCTGGGTCGGCACTGACAGGGGCTTGTCCCTCCCCGTCCCCCGATTCTTCCGGCCTAAGTCCACGGCAACGCAGGGGAGGGAACACCCTACACTGGTTGAGGTTGTATCACCTGAGGGGTACCCATGACGCGGCGCGGCAAGTGGATGCTGGGAACGGCAGTGGTGTTGGTGTTGGGCGGCCTAGCCACCTGGCTGCTGCTCAAGAGTCGCGCGGAGGATGTGGCGTACACCACGGAGGCCGTGCGCCGTCAGGATTTGCGGGAAAGCGTGACGGCCAATGGCGAGATCCAGGCCCGCACCAAGGTGAACGTGGGCAGCACGATCACCGCCGAGATCCGGGAAATCCATGTGAAGGATGGCCAGTGGGTGAAGGTGGGCGATCTGCTCGTTTCCCTGGATCAGGAGCGCCTGCGCCAGGACCTGGTGCGGGCGGAGCTTTCCTTGGTCACGGCCCGCCAGGATCTCAAGAACGCTCAGGCAGGCTTTGACAAGCAATCCCAGACCTACCAGCGCCGGGACGATCTGTACGCCAAGGGGATTGTTTCCAAGGAGGACTTCCAGCAGGAGAAACTGAACCTGGACAACGCCACCACCCAGCTGGAGCGCGCCAAGGCCGGCGTGCAGCAGGCGGAAGCGGCCTTGGCCCAGGCCAAGGACAACCTTTCCAAGACCGTGATTCGGGCCTCCATGTCGGGCCAGGTGACGGGACTCAAGGCCGAGAAGGGCGAAACGGCCATCGCAGGCCAGACCAACGTGGCGGGTGCCGTGTTGATGGTAATCTCCGATCTCTCCGAAATGATGGCGGAGATCAAGGTGGGCGAACTGGACGTGGTGAAGCTGCGCACAGGCCAGCCCGCCGAAGTGACGGTGGACGCCATTCCGGGGAAGATCTTCCAGGGCAAAGTGATCACCGTGGCCTCGGGCACGGATCGGCCCGCGGGCAATTCCTTCGGCAACACCCAGGAAACCCAGAGCTACAAAGTGCGTGTGCAGCTCCTGGGCACCGCGGAGGAACTTGGCGCCCTGCGACCGGGCATGAGCGCCCGCATCGCCGTCCTCACCGCCGAACGCAAACGCGTGCTCTCGGTGCCCTTGGCCGCCATCCAGGAGCGGGAGACCAAGGCCGGGGGCCTGGGCCTGATGACGGGCAGTCGCAGCGTGGTGTTCGTGGTGAAAGGCGGAAAGGCTGAAGAGCGCACCCTGGTCACGGGCCTCAGTACGCGGCGCGCGGCGGAAGTGAAGGAAGGCCTTTCGGAAGGGGAGGCGGTCATCACCGGTCCCACCAAGGCGCTTCCGATGCTGGCGAATGGTCAGTCGGTGAAGGTGGAGAAGCCCAAATGACCGGCTGGACGCGGCTCCAGGAGACCTTCCGCACCGCGCTGCGCAGCCTTTGGGCCCATCGCATGCGCAGCGTGCTCACCACGCTGGGCATCATCATCGGCGTTTCCTCCGTGCTGGTCGTGGTGAATCTCACCAAGGCGCTGGAAGGCCGAATCATGGCCGAGGTGAAGAAGGAGGGCAGCCATACCTTTTTCGTGAGCCAGTGGGTGCCCTATTCCCGCTTCAAGACCTCCAAGGTGAAGCGGATGGCCATGGACACCCAGACCATTCGCGAATTGCGGGAAATGGTGCCCCAGATCCAGATCGCCAGTCCCCAATCCAACATCTGGAGCCAGCAGATGCTGGTGAAGGCCGGCAGCATCACCCGCCGGGTGAGTTCCCTCACCTGCATCGACGAGAACGGCCTCGATCTCTCCAATCGGGAACTGGCCTGCGGGCGGAACTTCACGGCCACGGACCGCGTGACCCGGGCTCCCCTGGCGATCCTGGGCGCCAAGGTGGCCGAGGATCTGGGGCTGACGGAGAGTTCCATCGGCAAGACCTTCACGGTGGCGGGTCAGACCGTGGAACTGGTGGGCATTCTCAAGAAGCACGGCGATATCCCCTTCGTGCCCCAGGAGAGCGAGGACGAGGACTCCGCCATGTGGGGCCCGGACGGCATGTTCTTCGTGCCCTTCGGAAGCCTGCGGGAACTGGCCCGGCCTGGCGCCTTGGATAGCCCCTTCTGGCGCCTGCAGGTGGACGGCGCCATGACCGTGAAGGAGGCGGAGGAGTCCCTGCGCCTGGCTCTGCGGAGAATCCGTGGCCTCCGGGGCGACGACGCGGACAACTTCATGCTGGAGAGCAACGGCAAGGAGGTGGAGAAGATCGAAAAGATCGGCCGCACCCTCATGCTGGCCAGCGGCGCCATGGTGGGCGTGAGCCTGCTGGTGGGCGGCATCGGCGTCATGAACATCATGCTGGTGAGCGTCACCGAGCGCACCCGGGAGATCGGCGTGCGCAAGGCCATGGGCGCCCGGCGCAGGAACATCCTCTTCCAGTTCCTGATCGAAGCCATCGTGCTCTGCATCGCCGGAGGGCTCATCGGCGTCGTTCTGGGCATGGCTCTGGGGAGCCTCCTGGCGCATGTCCTGATGAAGCATCTGGGCGGCGTGCCTTTTTGGGCCTTCTTCTCGGCCTTGGCCATGCCTGCGGCCGTAGGCCTGCTCTTCGGCCTCTATCCCGCTAACCGGGCCGCGAAGCTCGATCCCATCGAAGCGCTGCGCTACGAATAGAATTTCCCATTGATGTTCAAGGGATCTTGAGGGAAACTGATCCTTCGCGCTCTCGCGGAGGGCGCCTTCCTTGCTCCCAATCGTGGGGGCTTCACATCCACAAGGAGGATAGATGCGTCGATACGAGACGATCTTCATCGCCTCCCCTACGTTGACGGACGAGCAGAACGACGAGCTCGTCAAGTACTTCGAGGGGATCATTGCCGAGCAGGGTGGCGAGCTGCTCAAGACCGATAAGTGGGGCCGCAAGAAGCTGGCCTACGAAGTGCAGAAGTTCAGCGAGGGCTACTACACCCTGTTCGAAATGAACGCGGGTTCGAACCTCGTGGCCGAACTCGAGCGCCGCTTCCGCAACCACGACGCGGTGATCAAGTTCCTGTCGGTGCGCATGGACGAAGAGGCCAAGGCCGCCGAGCGCCAGAAGGCCCGCTACGCCCGCGAAACCAAGCGCAAGGCCCAGGCCGGCATCAAGGAACGCTCCATTGACGAGGTGATGGGATGAAGAAGCGAGCTGACGGAAAAGGCAAGCCCAAGAAGAAGAAGCAATTTGGTGGTCGGCGCAGCAAGTTCTGCAAGTTCTGCGTCGAGAAGTCCACGTTCGTGGACTACAAGGACGTGAAGACCCTCCAGGCCTTCACCCCGGAGCGTGGCAAGGTGCTGCCCCGCCGTACCAGTGGCGTGTGCGCCCTGCATCAGCGCATGCTGGTGGAAGCCATCAAGCGCGCCCGCAACATCGCCCTGCTGCCCTTCGCCACCGACTAGGCCGCAGCGACCAACCTGAAGCATCGACGGGCCGCCCTGCTGCGGCCCGTTGGCTTTTCGAGAAAGACCCGCCATGGAAGCCCGTTTCTTCTCCATCACCCTGCTGCTGATCCTCATCACCGATCCCTTGGGCAACATTCCCTTCTTCATTTCGGCCCTGCGCCGAGTGAAGCCGGAGCGCCGCCGATTCGTGATTCTGCGGGAGTGCTTCATCGCCTTCGCGGTGCTGATGATCTTCCTGCTGTGCGGGCGGCCGCTGCTGGGCCTGCTGCACCTCAGCGACGAAGCGCTGCGGGTGGGCGGCGGCATGGTGCTGATGCTCATCGCCATTCGCATGATCTTTCCCGACCGGGGCGCGCGGCTGGGGGAAGAACCCGCCAGCGACGAAGAACCCTTCATCGTGCCCTTGGCCATTCCCCTCATCGCTGGGCCTTCCGCCATGGCCACGGTGCTGCTGCTCTCCCGCCAATACCCCGGCCAACTGCTCACCCTCACGGGATCCATCACCGTGACCATCGCCGTCACCACCCTGGTGTTCGGCGTGAGCAATCGCCTTCAAAGGGTGCTGGGCAACCAGGCCATCACCGCCCTGGAACGGCTCATGGGCCTGCTGCTCACGGCCATCTCCGTGGAAATGCTCCTCAGCGGCATCGCCAGCTACATTCGGCAGATTCGGTGAGGTCGAGGGAAAATCATCACGGTGGGCTTCCGTTCTGCATCCTGTTCATCCTGCCATCCTGTTTTTCCTCTTTTCATCCTGTTTGGCCCTGACGGATCGTGTTCGCGCCCAACTGGGATAAGCTAGCCTCATGTCTGAGTCTGTTCTTCCCCGACCTACGCCCCCCCTTCGCCGCATGAAGGCGCTTCAGGCGAGCTGGAAGCCGGTGCTGCTCAATTGGCTGGTGCCGGGGCTGGGCTACTGGATCATCGGCCAGAAGCTGAGGGCCAAGGTGCTGTTCAGCGTGACCGTGCTGTTCTGTGTGCTGGCGGCGCTGCAGCTTCATTACGGTGTGGTCAATGGCACGGTGGGCGGTGTGTACACGCCGAAAACCGATCCCTTCGAATGGATGCCGACCCTAGGGGCGCTCGGTACCGCAGGCGTGGGGCCGGTGTATGGCCTTTTCGCCTGGGCTTTCGGAGGCAGCGGCGCCGAGCCGGTGCGCAACCTCACCCAGGAATACGGCGCGTCCTACCTTATGGTGGCGGGGCTCATGAACTGGCTCTGCTGCTTCGATATCTTCGACCGCGTGACGGGCCGCTGGATCTGGCGCTTGCCCAAGGATGAACTGGCGGAATTGACGGGAAAGAAGGACTAGTCGAGGCCTATTCCCGGTCGCCTTTGCGCACGCGATCCAGCTCGCGCTTCTGTTCCCGTTCCTTGAGGGCTTCGCGCTTATCGCCCAGGGTCTTGCCTTCGGCCAAAGCGATCTTCACCTTGATGAGGCCTTTGGGGGTGAGGTGGATATCGAGAGGGATGATGGTGTAGCCCTTGCGCGTGGCTTTGGCGATGAGTTTGGTGATCTCGGCGCGGTTGAGCAGCAGCTTGCGGGGGCGCAGGGGATCGTGATTGGCGTCGGTGCCGAAGGCGTAGGGCGAAATGTGGGCCTGCTTGAGCCAGAGCTCCTGGCCTTGCACGTCCACGTAGGCATCCTGCAGCTGTCCCTTGCCCGCCCGCAGGGATTTCACTTCAGTGCCGACCAAGGCGATGCCCGCCTCCCAACTCTCCAGGATGTGATAAGCGTGCAGGGCCTTGCGGTTGCGGACCAGTTCTTCGGACATGAATCCAGTGTAATCACACAAAGGGCTCAGGCTTGGCGATGGCGTAGCCCTGCGCGAAATCTACGCCGCATTCGGCCAGGGCTTGCACGATGGTGGTGCTTTCGGCGAATTCACCCACGGTCTGAAGGCCCATGGCCCGTGCCAGGGAGTGGATGGTTTCGATCATGGCCCGATCCACGGAATCGTTGACCATGCCGCGCACGATGGTGCCATCGATCTTCAGAAGGTCGATGGGCAGGCGCTTCAAGTAGGCGAAGGAGGACATGCCCGCGCCGAAGTCGTCCAGGGCAAAGGAGCAACCCAGGCTGTGCATCTGATCCATGAACGCGATGGCTTCGGAGAAATTGGCGATGGCCTGGGTTTCGGTGACTTCGAAGCAGACGTGATGGTAGGGCACGGCATGACGCTGGAACAGTTCCTGGAGTTCCGGCAGGAAATCGCTGGCCGTGAAGGAGGCGCCCGAAAGGTTGATGCAGAACACGGCGTGCTCGTCGCAAAGACCGTCGGCCAGGCGCCGTCCGATGATCTGCAGCGCGTGGTCGATGACCCAGTGATCGATCATGTGCATCATGCCGAAGCGCTCGGCGGCAGGGAGGAAGTAGGCGGGAGAGATGAGGCTTCCGTCTTCGCCCTTCAATCGCAGCAGCAGTTCGCATCGGCTCTGGGAGGAAGAGCCTGTCTGGAGGCCCTGCAGGTGCTGTCCGTAGAGGCAGAAGCGATCCTCCTTGAGGGCCGCTTGCAGTCGGTGGATCCACGTCATTTCCCCGAAGCGCGTGCGCATGCGAGGATCGTCCTGCCGGTACATTTCCACCCGATTGCGGCCCAGATCCTTGGCGGTGTAGCAGGCCATATCGGCGGAGCTGAGCACGGAGGCGAGATCCCCGGCCTGCTCGTCCAGAGCCACCATGCCGATGCTGGCGGTGATGGCGAAGGTGCGCCTGCCCCAGACGAAGCTCAGGTCGCCCACGGCGTGACGCAGCGCCTCGGCCTTCTGCTGGGCCTGCTCCGCATCGCATCCCATGAGCAGCACGCCGAACTCGTCGCCCCCCATGCGCGCCAAAGTATCCGTGTCCCGCAATCGACCGGAAAGGGCCGCAGCGACTTTGCGGAGCAGTTCGTCTCCGGCAGCATGACCGCAGGTGTCGTTGACGATCTTGAACTGATCCAGGTCCAGGAGCAGCAGGGCATGGTGGGTGTCGTAGGCCCGGTGCGGTCCTTCACGGGTGATGCGATGCTGAAGGCCGGAAAGCAGGTGCTGGAGCCGCGATTCGAATTCCCGCCGGTTGGGCAGGTGCGTGAGGGGATCGTGGGCCGCCAGCCAGCCCAGCCGCTCGATGAGGCCTTGTTCGCGGGTGATGTCGTGAATCACCAGCACGGCGCCTTCGTGGTGTCCTTCGCGATCCAGGGGCGAGACCATCCACGATACGGGAATGGAGCTGCCGTCAGGGCGCAACAGCCATTGATCCGATTCGCTCTTGGTCGAGGTGCTCGCTTCCAGCAATTGGTGTGACGACACGCGGGTGCTTCGTTCGCTCGAAGCGCCTTCCACCAGGTGGATGACGTTCTCCAGGGGATCACCCAGCGTGGCACCTTGGCTCAAGGCCTCGGCGGCAGGGTTCATGTACTGCACCAGCCCTTGGGGATTGATGGTGATGACGGCATCCCCGATGGAAGCCAAGGTCACGGCGGCTCGGTGGCGCTCGTCGGCCAAGGCCCGCTCAGCCTGGCGGTGCTTGGTCATCAGCAGAGCCGTTCGCATCACGCCGAAAAGCACCAGGAAGCAGGCCACCACGATTTCCGCCGCCACCAAGTGCCGGTAGGTCTTCTTCGACAGAGTGCCCAGGCGCTCATTGAACTGCTGGGCAATCAGGGTGGCACGACGGTGGATTTCATCCACATGTTGCAGCACTTGATCCAGCTGCTGGGCCTGGATTTGCCCCGATTCTCTCATTTCCCGGATGTGCTGCCAGTAGGGAACCAGTTGCAAGGTCTCGGCTTCAGCTTCGGACCAGCAGGTCAGCACCTCCTGGAACCCTTGGGCCTTTCCCAGATGCCGATACATCCAGATGGCGTCCTCCACATCCACGGGGGCAGCCCCGGTGTGGTTGAGCTCCAGAGCAGCTTCTTCGTAGCGAGGGGGGATGGCAGTGAGGTGCTGCCGCCCTTTGGCGAAATGGATCATCACCTTGAAACCCTTTTCGGCCTGTTCCCGGCTGAGGGGATCCCCCGTCTCGGCGTAGTGGGCCATGCGGTACGAGGCATCCTTCTGGGCTTTGGACCAGATGCTTTCGCCATGGCCGTACGCCCGAAGCCCCATGAGAATCCTCATGCTCAGTACGCCCAGCACGAGCATGGTCACGATCCCGACCACAAAGGGCCATGTCATGCGGATCAAACTTTGAGAGGAGGGCGAGGGTCGGCGGATGGAAAGCTCCGGAAACGGCGTCAACAAATCCCATCGGCCTGATGGGACAGGAAGTTGAATCGCCGCTGCCGGGAGGTCATCGGACGGGAACGGCTCCCGGAATCCTTTGGAAAGCCCTGGGCTACCATGGAGTTTTCTGCGGAGTCCGCGTGCTGCACAAGATCCTCGCTCCCATCGTCGCCTGGATGATCGCCGTGATGGCCGCCATGGGGCCCTTGGGAGTCGCCCTGCTCATGGCCATCGAAAGCGCCTGCATTCCGCTGCCCAGCGAAGTCATCATGCCCTTCGCGGGATTTTTAGCCTTCCAGAACAAGCTGACCTTTCTGGGGCTGGGCGCGGGCAACCCCACAGCCCAGATCTGGATCGCAGGCATCTTCGGCGCCCTGGGCTGCAACCTGGGCTCCATTCCCGCCTACGAGGTGGGCGCCTGGGGCGGTCGCAGAGCCATCGAGAAATACGGGAAATACATCCTGCTGAACCTGCATCACCTCGACCAAGCGGAGCGCTTCTTCGCCCGCTTCGGCACCTGGGCCATCCTCGTGGCCCGCATGCTGCCCGTGGTGCGCACCTTCATCGCGCTGCCCGCAGGCATCGCCAAGATGGATCGCACCCGTTTCCATCTCTACACCTTTGTGGGCAGCCTGCCTTGGTGCCTGGGCCTCGCCTGGATTGGCTTCAAGCTCGGCGAAAACTGGAACACCCTCGGCACCTACTTCCACAAACTCGACGCCGTCATCGGCGTGCTGCTGCTTGCAGGCATCCTCTGGTTCGTGTGGGGCCACCTGAAGGGCAGAAAGAAGTAAATCCACGTTTCCAGCTCATCTGAAGCTGGGCGAACC
>JAJTBC010000214.1 GCA_021287085.1 Bacillota bacterium
GGCATTGCAGCGCTTCTTCCAGGTTGCGGGTGGCCCGGTCCTGCACCACGGGCAGCTCCGCCAGTTCCCGCTCCCGCGCTTCCAGCAGTTCTTCCTGAAGGCGCAGCTTCTGCTCCAGATCCTTGATGCGGGATTCCATCAGCTCCAGCCGGCCCGCTTCCTTGGGCACGTCCACCGGCAGGATGACGGAGGGCAACGCGATGGCCGGCATGGGTCTGGATGCCGCAGGCGGCGCAGTCGGCGCGACGCGCGCGGAAGACACGGAAGGTTCGGGCACCTTGGGAGGCTCCGCCTTGGCCTCGGCCTCCACTTCGGCCCTGAGGCTATCGAGCCACTCTTCGCCCAGATCGGTGCCCGTGAGATCACCCAGGGGATTATCGGGGTCCACGGTGCGCAGGGGCACCAGTTGGCCCAGTTCCGCCACCAGGGAGGCGCTGGCGATGGGCTTGTGCAGGTAGAGATCCGCATGGCCGCGCAGGGTCTTGTGGCGGCTGTATTCCTCTTCCGTGGCCTTGGCGCTGATGAGGGCGATCTTGATTTCCGCCAGCGCAGGCAGTCGGCGGATGGCGGAGCAGATGGCGTAGCCCTTGTTGTCGGCAATCTCCACACAGATCAGCACGGCGCCGTAGCGGCCCGATTCCAGGGCCTCGATAACGCCTTCGGCGGCATAGAGGTAATCCACGTCGAAGCTGGACTCCAACGCCACCTGATGATCCTGAATGAATCTCCTGTCGCTATCCACGAGGAGGAGACGCTGGCCCATGGCAGTTTCCTTGAACGAAATTCCAGTCTAGCCGGAGACGCCCCACCACCGCCAGCCAGGGGCCGACGGTGGTGGGTGAAGGGGGAACCCGGTTAGCGGGGCGGAATGGCGACGGTGACCTGCTGATTGCCCTGGGGCGCCCTCACGAAGAGCAGGAGGGGCTTGCCTTCGAGCTTGCGTACCTCGGCGTTGAACTCGGCCAGGGTGTTGACGTTCTTGGTGCCCACGGCACTGATGACGTTGCCCACGCGCAGGCGGTTGGCCGCCTCGGAACGGGCTGCCACCCGCGTCACCACCACGCCCTTGCGGTCTTCGGCGATCTGGTACTGATGGCGCGTGGGAGCATCCAGGGCCGCCACTTCGAAGCCATAGCGCTTCTCCAGGTTCAGGGATTTACCGCCTTCCTTCTCCTGGGCGCCGCTCTCTTCGGTTTCCTCCGTCTCGCCGTCTTCCCGCAGGTTCTTGCGATCCCCCAGCACCACGGGCAGCTCCAGCCGCTTGCCTTCCCGCACCACGCTGAGCTTCACCGTATCCCCAGCCCGGCGACCCGAAATAATGGCCACCAGTTCATCGGGGCTGGAAACGCTCTGGCCATCGATGGCGGTGATGACATCCAGCCGCGCCACCTTGGCCTTGTCCGCCGCCTGCCCCTGGGTCACGTCGGCCACCACCACGCCCTGCTTCACGTTGAGGGCATCCTGGTAGGCCTTGTCCAATTCCGCCGTGGCCACGCCCAGAAAGCCACGACTCACGGGACGTCCCGAACGCAGATCGCGCAGCACGCGCTTGACCATGTTGATGGGCACCGCGAATCCGATGTTCTGCCCGTCGGCACGAATGGCGGTGTTGATGCCGATGACCTCGCCCCGCAGGTTCAGCAGCGGGCCACCGGAATTGCCGCGATTGATGGCCGCATCGGTCTGAAGGAAGGACTCCAGGCCCGAGGGCCCGCCCAGGGCGCGGGCGGTGCGGCCCTTGGCGCTGATGATGCCCTGGGTCACGGTGTGATCCAGGCCCAGCGGATTGCCGATGGCCACCACCCATTCACCCACCCGCGCCTTGTCGGAATCGCCCAGGGCCGCAAACGGCAGATGGGCGGCCTCGATGCGGATGAGGGCGATGTCCAGTTCCTTGTCCTTGCCCAGCACCTTGGCCTTGAAGGTGCGGCCATCGGAGAGCTTCACCTCCAGTTCCGAATCCCCGCCGCGAATGCCTTCGATCACGTGATGGTTGGTGAGGATCTCGCCTTCGGACCCGATGATGACGCCGCTGCCGCCTCCCATGACCCGCTGCTCATCCTGCTGGCCCCTCGGCTGATTGGGCTGGCGCGGGCTGAAGAAGAAATCGAAGAAAGGATCGTTGCCGAAAGGCGTTCGCATCGACGGCTGCTTCACGTACGACGTATTGGTGATGGAGACCACCGTGGGATTGAGTTTTTCCGCCACTTCGGCGATGGGCGGCAATCCATCCGTGCTCTTGACGTTCACCGATACGGGACGATCTTCCTCGGCCTGGGCCACCCAGTGATAGCTGAGCCCCATGCCCACCGCGAGACAGCCCGCCGCGAAAACGGAAAGCCCCAAAGCCTGCTTCATGGTTCGTTTCATGCCATAACCCCTGCAAAAAGATCCGCGAGCGGGATCAGCCCAAACATGGTTCCAGTATCTCAAAGGTTCCGGACTGGCCAGAATCGGACTTCTGCGCTACACTGGTCGGCTCCAATGGCGGCTGTAGTTCAGCTGGTTAGAGCACTGGATTGTGATTCCAGGTGTCGTGGGTTCGAATCCCATCAGCCGCCCCAACCCAAAGCCCCGCAGATGCTCAGCCTGCGGGGCTTTCTCGTAGCTGGGGCTTAAGTGCTCCTGAGTGCTGGTCAGTGTTCCTGAGTGTTCGTAAGTCCCCTGTTTGGCCCCTGGGCCCCGGTCGTTGTGGCGTATTTGTGGGGTGGTTTCCCGGTGCACACCACCCGGGGTGGTGTGGAAGAGCACCAGGGGATCCACCTGTGAGGGCTATCCCCACCTCAAGATCACGACACCATCTTGCAGGTCCCCCACACCGCGCACAGGCACGACTTGTCCGACCGTGAACCCCTGTCCCCTGCGCCGGAAGGAATCAGGGAAGACGACCGCTTCGACCAGCCCAGTCTCGTCCTCCAAGGTCACGAACTGCATAGGCAGGTCGTCCTTGGTCAGCACCACTTTCTCTGCCACGACCAGCGCCCAGAAGCGGGACTCGACACCGATCCGGTGAGGCACTTGGCTTGCCCTGTGGGGGTAGTCCTCGTTCGGGCGTAGACCACGCACAAGGGCCGCAGGATGGAGTTCCAGGGTGATCCCGAGGAGTTCCATCTCTTGGTTGGCCCGCTGCACTGCCCCCGTGGGCCTAGGGGAAACGCCCTTGGGGAGCCCTCCTACGCTGTCCCACATGAGCCGCGTGCGATCTCCATCTGGAGCCCACCGATCGAACGCCCCAGCCCGAGCCAGTAGCTCCATACCCTTGGGCGTGGTCCTGGCGCGGGCCTGCAGGTCTTGAGTGTCCAGGAATGGCCCCGCCATTTCGCGGGCCGAGAGTAGGCGTTCGAGATCGGCCTTGTGGAAGCCCTTGATGGAGCCCAGCCCCACGCGTAGGGCGTGATCTCCAATGGGTGCATACCCCG
>JAJTBC010000104.1 GCA_021287085.1 Bacillota bacterium
GCCCACGAGCACGGCACGGCCTCCCTGGGGCATGGCTTCTTCCAGATGGTGCAGGGCCACGGAGGCCACGGAAGCGCTGCCGTCGGCCAATCCCGCTTTCACGCGGAGGCGCAGGGCCTCGCGCAGCACATCCTCGATGACCGCGGTGGCTTCGGTGGAAGCGGTGCCGCAATCCCTTGCCTGATCCAAAGCGGTGCGAAGCTGATCCACCACTTCCCGGTCGCCCAGGTTGGCGCTCATGAGGCCGGTGCCCACTTCCAGCAGATGCCGCCACGCCGCTTCACCTTCGTAGCGAGCCACTTCCGAAGGGAGCCGCAGATGCTCGGGCGTGCCGCCCCAGAACATCCACATGGCGCGCTGGCAGGTGGTGAGATAGACCATCTCAAAGGCGTTGGTGATGCGTTTCCAGCGCACCAGATGTTCGGGCAGATGATCGCGCACCACGTGCCGGGCCACGAGATCGAGGTCGTGGATAGGGGCGTGGAACGTCAGAAGAACGGGGTCCATGCGTTCAAGACTCCTGTTCCGCATTCTGCATGCCCAGGCTTTGCCCTCGCAAATGGGCGGGCACGGGGCTGGAGTTCCCCAGCATGGCGCTGGTGGACTGGGCGAAGGAAGGGGCCGTGGGGCGCGGCGCCTGGGGCGCGGAGGCGTTGTTGCCTTTGAAGATCTGCGCCATCTGTTCGGGAGACGCGAAAGATTCCAACCGGTTCAGCTGCTCGCGGGTGGGAAAGCCTTCGTACCGCTGACGGCGCGGGCCCCAGATGTCCACGGGCGTGCCCTTCAGTTCGGGAATGCGGGGCAGGGTCTGGCGGAAATAGACGCCCAGGGGTTGGCCGGATTTGGCCACGAAGCCGATGGTGTCGCATTCCGGCAGCAGCACGGGGGAGCCTTCCACCCACAGCGCCATGCTGAGGGAGCGGCCCTGGTTGGTGCGCAGCAGCGACAGGGGCGTGGGCTGGCCCAGGGCGGCATCCAGGTCTTCTTCCTGCGCCCGATAGGCTTCCATCAGATCGTTCTGGCGCAGATCCCGCTGGGGCTGAGCGATGGGATGGGGATCCTGGAGGTTGGCGGGCAGCAGTTTCTGGTTCACGTATTGGAGGATCACGGCCTGCACGCGAGGGCCGGTGGGCGCCGAAAGGCATTGGCCGATGGCCTCCACGAGCTTGGGCAGCAGCACCTGGGGAGCCACCAGCAATCGATTTTCGCAAGGCGCGGCCACAAAGGTGTTCTGGCCGGGAAAGAGGTTGCACCAGAGATCGGGCAGCAGCAGTCGCGCCGCATCCAGCCCGTCCCCGAAAGCCGAGGCGTACACGCCCGAGGCCATGCGCACGAAGGGCTTGTGCTTGGAATTGGCTTCCAGGTGATCCAGGGCGCGGTCCATCACGTCGTTGGCGCTCACGTCCCACAGGGCCAGCCAGGCTTCGGGCATCACCTCGTTCTTCACGCGCACGCGCTTGCTGAGGCCATCGAAGGCGGGGCGGTAGAAGCGCTGTTCGCGTTCCGCCCGCCAGGTCGGCACCACCTCGAGGATCACTTCGAACTGGGCATCGATCCAGGCGGGAGGGAAAGGCCACTGGCGGCGGTGCAGTTCCGCCACGGCATCGGCCCAACGCACCCGCTCATCCGCGTGAAGGTGCTCGAAATCCGCCTTGAAAGGCTCCAACTCGGGCAGATCCAAAGGCAGGCCGCGCTCCTCGAAGAGCGCTTCCATGGGGGGCAGGACTTCCGCCTGCGCGGGCTTGAAAAATCGAGAAAAAAGACTCATGGGCAACCCAGTACCAACCGACCATTTTGCCCCAAATGCCGTTTGAATTCAGCTTAATCTTTGAGGAGGCGCGTCATGGAGGCGCTGGAGCGGCCCTGAACGCACATGGAAACGTCCGTTCGGTCCTTTTCGGTAACGAACGGACGTTTCGGGCCCTTCCTTCAACAGGTCAGGATTCCGGCCTGAAAGGCGCAGCTGGTCAGCGCCGCAGGGGGCGATCGGAGGAACGGGAAGGTCCCGGGTCGGGAGAAGATGGAGCGGAAGGCATGGAGCGCTCCTGGCGGAATTCGCGAGGGGGGCTGGGGCGCTCGATTTCCCTGGGTGGCGCGGGACGCTCCACTTCCCTGGGCCGCTCTTCGCGAGGACGCTCCCTGGGCACTTCCCTAGGGGCAGGACGTTCGACGTTGCGGTCTGGTGTGCGATCCTTGGGCACTTCCCTGGGGGCAGGGCGATCGACGCTGCGGTCCGGCGTGCGTTCCAGATCCCTGGGGCGTTCCTCGCGAATGCGCTCGCGGGGCGTTTCCCGGGAAGGCGTTCGTTCGAGGTCACGGGGACGATCTTCCCGAACCTGTTCCCTGGGAACGGAGCGGTCGATGCTGCGATCGCTTCGGTTCACGCTGCGGTCCGGTTCCGCGCCGCGCTCGCCGCGCTGGAGATCCCTTGGGCGTTCCTCGTGGATGCGCTCCCTGGGCGGCGTGCGGTCGATGTTGCGGTCCGGGGTTTGGGGCCGCGTTTCCCGAGGCGTGGTTTCGCTGGGAAGGGGGCGGCTGTCCCGCACCAGAGGACGGGCCGAGACGGCCCGGCTGCGATCTTCGAAGGGGGTGGTGCGGGCCGCACCGGAAGCATCGGGCCGTGCGGGAGCAGTGCCGACGGGCGCTTCTCGGCGCACCAGGGAGCGGCCGGTGGTGCTCTGGGCCTGGCGCTCATAGGCGTTGATGCGGTCCCGCATGAGGGGGCGCTGGGTGACGGCGCGCTGGAACTGGGCGGGATTGCCGAATTCCTGACGGGTCACCGCCACGCGGCCCCGCTGCCAAGGCGGCGTGAGGGAGCGGCCGGGACCGCTGGAAGACCACGTGGAGGCGCCGGTGCCTCGGTTGAAGGTGGTGATGACATGGGCGTCGGAGTAGATGTGGCGGTTCAGGCCGCCGTAATGGATGTGGTTCACGTGCACCACGTTCCAGCAGTAGCTTCCGCCCCAGGCGCCGTAGCCCCAGGTGACGGGGGAATTCCAGTAGCCCAGAGGCGCCCAGCCGAAGTAGCTGTCGTAGCTGTTCCAGGCCACCCACGCGGGGCTGTAGTACACGCCAGGGATCCAGTACCAGCCGAAGCGGGCGGTCCATCCCCAGCGGCCATAGTGGTGCGTCACGTAGCCCCAGGGTTCGTCCGCCACCCAGGTCATGCCGCCGGCGTAGGCACCCCAGCGGCCCCGCCAATAGGGGCGCCAATCCACGCTCACCCGCAGCGGGCGCCAGCACCAGGAGGAGGTATCGTCCACGTAGATCCATTCGCCGTCGTCGTTGAGGTCGTCGCCGTAGGCGCTGATCTCCCTGGGCAGGTACCGGGTGTTGCTGGCGCGGCGGAGCTGGAACTGCCCCGCGCACCAGGTGTCGAAGGAATCGCTATCATAGGTGTTGAAGCTGCGCACGCGGTCCAGGCGGTCCTGGTTCCCGTACACGGTCAGGCGGTCTCCGGCGGTGAGGGCCGTGCGGTCGGCGTTGTTGGCGAAGCGGGCGCGGCCCTGGTGCACGCGCACCTGCACCGTGTTCTCCCGATCCACCTCGCAGGAGGCTCCCGACCCGTCGCCCATCACCAAGGTGCCCGAAGGCGTGTCGATGCGAACGCTGGCCTCGCTGAGGCTGCCCAGCTGCACGCGGAGTCGGCCGTAGTCCAGGCGCAACAGCACCTGGCGATCCCCCTTGCGATCGGTGAAGAGGGCGGCCACCTGGAACCGGGTGCCTGCGCCGAAGGCGATGCGGGTGCCATCGCCCAGTTGCAGCACGCCACGACCGCGGCTTTCCACGACATCTCCTTCGGCCACGGGAACGCCTCGGCTCAGGCTTTCGTCGGCATCGCCCTTGACGATGCGCACGTCCCCTTCCACCACGCGCACCTGGGCGTAGCGCTCAGGGCTTTCTCCCAGGGTGTCGTCGTCGTTGGGCGCCTGTGCCAGGGCGGGCAGGGGAGCGAAGACGGCGGGGGCCGCCAGTAGGGCCAGGGCGCTGTGTCGGTTGAAGGTGAAGGCGCGAATGCTCATGGAACCTCCCGTGAACCATCGAACGGCTATTGGACAAGTGCGAGAAAGGGATGGTTGGGATTCCTCGCGAAGGAGGAAATGCCAAACCCGTACCAAACTCAACCTCCAGGATAAGGCTGCAGGGCGGTGCCGGGTTTTTCAGGCACGGGAGGAACCCCCAGCTGGATGAATTGAGGCAGCAGTCCCAGCCAGGGCAGGCCCCAGACGCGGCTTTGTCCTCCTTCAGCCTCCTTGGCTACCAGCATGTCCGGCAGGAACACGAGCTCCAGCCCTTCCTCCGCAGGCAAGGTGAGGTACACCAGGCGGCCTGTGGCGGGGTGCAGCACCGTGAGGAAGCTCGCATCATCGTCGAGAATCCACAGCAAGCCCTCCAGGCTGGGCCTGAAGTCCTTCTGGCCCAACAGCGGCAGGCCGAAATTTCGGGAAAGGGGGGTGACGTCGGGGAAGGGCCAGGTGCCCGAAATGCCTTCCAGGGGCACGCCCCCGTCGCGCCACAGCCGGGCCGGTCGCCCAGGCAGGCCCGCCCGCACCCGCACGATGCCTCGTCCATCCACCACCCGCAGGCTGCCTCCGGCCTCCAACGTGACGGCGAGCGATCCGCGGCTGGGCGTCGGCGACGCGGGCGGCGGCGGAAGGGTCGCCAGGGCTCGCCAGGGCAAGGCGGGGCTGGCACTCCAGGGCAAAGCCTGGGCCGCCGCGAAGGTTGCGGCCATCAGTGGGAAGGCGACCAGCCGCACAGGGCCTCCAGATTTCGGGTGGTCTGTTCCGCCAGGGCCCACAAGGAAACGCCCCGGAGCCGCGCCACGGCCTCGGCCACATGCACCACGTAGGCGGGCTCGTTGGGCTTGCCGCGATGGGGCGTGGGCGCCAGGTAGGGGGAATCCGTTTCCACAAGCACCCGATCCGCCGGGGCCCAGGCGGCCACCGCCTGCACCGCCTCGGCCTTCTTGAAGGTGACGATGCCGGAAAAGCTGAGATGGAAGCCCAGCTCCAGCGCCCGCCGGGCGAAGGGCAGGTCCTCGGAAAAGCAGTGGATGATGCCGCCCACAGCCTCGGCCCCTTCTTCTTTGAGGATCTGGAGCGTGGCCTCCGGCGCTTCCCGGGTGTGGATCATCAGGGGCTTGGAAAGACGCTTTGCCAGGCGGATCTGGGCCCGGAAAACCTCTTCCTGGGCGGCCCTGGGACTGAAATCGTAATGCCAATCCAGACCCATTTCGCCCACAAAGCGGGCCTCCGGGGCCTGCAACAGGGCCTCCAGGGCCGCTTCCGTGTCCCCGTCCCAGTGCTTGGCTTCGTGGGGATGCACCCCCAGGCAGGCGCGCACATCGGGCTGCCGTTGGGCCAGGGCCAGCACCCGGCGCGAATCGTCGAGATCCGTGCCCACGGCGATGAAACCGCTCACCCCCGCGATTCGGGCACGATCCAGAGGACCGGAGGCTTCCTCCGATCCGTCGTAGAGATGGCAATGGGCATCCACCAGCATGTTCTAATCCTGCCAGGAAAGCTGACGCCGCGCCGGGGAGCGCGTAGTCTTGAGCCATGAAGCCGCTTTCGACCCTGCTCATCGTGGACGACGAACCGGGCATTCGCCGG
>JAJTBC010000292.1 GCA_021287085.1 Bacillota bacterium
CTCATGAGGGCGGGCTGGATGACCACATGGCGAAAATCGTAATGGTTCCAGTTTCGATCCAACAGGCGACCTTGCGCCTCAAAATCGGCAAAAAGGGGCGTACCGGGCAAGGGCGTGAGAATGCTCAACTGAAGCGCATCCACCCGCGCGTTCTGGAGAAAGGTCAGCGTGCGCCGGAACACCCCCGGATCGTCGTGATCCAGCCCCACGATGACGGCCGCTTGCACCGCAATGCCCGCCTGACGAATCTTCCGGATCCGCGCCAAGCTGTCCCGCTCCACGTTCACGCCCTTGTCCACGGCCTCCAGGTTGCGAGGGTCCAGGCTTTCCAGTCCCACGAACAGCCCCACGCATCCGGCTCCCTTGGCCAGTTTCAGCAGGTTCGGATCATCGGCAATCCGGAGGGTGCATTGGCTGGCCCAGCGCTTCCGCAAAGGCCGAAGCCCTTCCAGCAAAGTGCGTGCGTAGGGCACATCCGCCACCAGGTTGTCGTCCACGAAGATGAAGGCTTTCGGGGCTTCGCCGATTTCGCGCAGCACGCGATCCACCGGGCGATGGCGCAGGGTCGCGCCATGGAACGCGGTGATGGAGCAGAAGCGGCAGCCGTGGCGGCACCCTCGACTGGTTTGCACCGCGTGCTGGGTGGCGTAGTACCGTCCCCACGCACCCAGCAATTCCCGCCGCGGGGCCGGCGTGGTTTCCAGGCTCGGAGGCGCCTCGTGGGCGTAGATCCGCTGCAGCTTCCCCGATTCGAGATCGCTCAGGAGCCTCGGCCAAGCCTCCTCCGCATCGCCCTTCACCACCGCATCCAGATGGCCCAGGGCCTCCTCGGTGCAAAAGGTGGGATGGTAACCGCCGCCCACCACCGGAATGCCGCGCTTCCGAAAGGCCGCAGCGATCTCGTAGGCACGAGGCGCGCAGGCGGTCATGAAGCTGAGGGCGACCAGATCCGCCTGAGCCTCGACATCCAAAGGGCGCACATTCTCATCCACCAGCTCCACCTGATGCTGGGGCGGCGTCAGAGCCGCCACGGTGGTGAGCGGAAGCACAGAGAAGCGCAGCATGGCGCGACGGGGCACCGATTGGCCGGGCAGGACGCGGTAGGGCGCGTTGGCGGGCAGGACGAGCAGGATCTTCACGGGAACCTCCACCTCCCAAGGTGGGTTCCTCCAGGCTTTTGCGCCCGTTCGGAACGTCTTCGGAAGGGCTTCGGAAGCCCGAAGGGATTGCTTAAGGTCGCACGTGGGAGGAGGCTTCCTCCGCGATGCGGCGGGCGGCCTCAGGGCGCTTCGCTGGGAAATCGGATCGGGAATAGTCGTGGTTGGCCGACCACACCATGGCCCCCGAATGGACATCCACCAGTCGAGCGCTCAGGTACACCCGTTCCCCGGAGGTCTGCATCTGCCCTTCCAGCAGGAAATCCAGGCCCAGCACTCGACCCATGACATGGGAAGGAATATGGAAGCCCTCGTAGCGCCGGACGGTGTCCGGGGACACCACCTGAAAGCAGGGCCGGTTGGCCAGTTCCGCATCCAGCAGCTCGAGCCAACCTGCGTTGAGCGGCTCCAGTCCCGGCTCGGCGCCGAAGGCCAAGGCAGCGACCCTGGCGCGCCCGGCTTGCCGAGGGGCATGGGGCGAAGGGCAATAGAACTGCCAGCCGAGGAATCCCGCCACCAGCACCGCCAGCCACACCCAGCGCCAGCGCCGCCACGGATGCGAAGCGGAAAGCGCCCGGGAGGCTTCTTCTTCCTGGGATTCCACACAGGTGACTTCGGCGATGAAGCGATAGCCTTTGCGCGGCACCGTCTCCAGGTACCGAGGCGTCGCCGCGTCATCTTCCAGGGCTTTGCGCAGCAGGGAAATGTTGCGGGCGAGGCCGGTCTCCTCCACCACCACGTCGGGCCAAATGCGCGCCATGAGCGTGTTCTTGTCCAGCACCCGGCCCGGCTGCTCCAGGAAGGCGCGAAGGGTCTCCAGGGCCTTGGGCTCCAGAGACACCACCTGCCCCTCCTTGAGCAATCGCGGACCTTCCGACTCGAAGGTGAAAACGCCGAACTGCCAGACGGGCGAAGCCATGGCTTCAGTCTGCCATTTTTTCGGACCTTCCTTCAGCGGGCAGGCTTCGCCTCGGCGGAAGCGCCCTCGTTGGAACGGGTCTTGGGGGCCGCATCGAGGGCCTGATCGCCCGCCACCACGTCTCCGTCCCAGCGCAGATCGAAGTAGCGAACCTGCGCGCCTTCAGGACTCTTGGCGTAGCGCTCCAGGTAGATGGCCTGGAAATCGGGAATGTTTTTCGTGGGGTCCTGGCGGGAAAGATAGATGGGCGCGGGAAGGCCTTCCAGAAAGACGACCGGGCCTCTGGAGCTCCAGCGCAGTTCCGAAAGACGCTCGTAGAAATCCTTCTGCTGCCCGCGCAAGGTAGCGGCCATGCGGATTAGCGAAGGCAGCGATTCCTGGGACTGGCTCTTGAGATCCGCCACCACGGGAATGGGCAACAGATTGCTCTGATTCACTCGATCCAGCACCACGCCATCGTCGGCCACCAGGTACACGCCCGTGGCGCGCGCCACCCAGAGCAGGGGCTGCCGCTCCTCGATGACCAGACTCAGGCGATCCGGCGGATCGCGGCGAATGAGCAGGCCCTTCACCCAGCGATGCGCTTCGAGACTCGTGCGCAGCTTCTCTGCATCGAACCAGAACAGCGGCTTGCCCAGGCACAGTTCGTCGGCCACCTTTTGCACTTGGGCCAGCCGCTCGCCCTTGCAGCCCGTGATGAGCACCTGATCGATGGTGAGCCGCTGCAGCCCCAGGTAGCGCTGCCCCAGCTCCAGCACCCCCCAGCCCGCTCCCGCCACCAGCACCGCCACCAACAGCACCCGCGCCCAGGGAAGCCAAGGGCGAAGCGCACGATTGCGACGAAGCAAAGCCATGGCGACCAGGGTATCACCGGGAGCCAAGGGAAAAGCTGAGCCCCAAGGAAACCCCGTGGATGACCTATTCAACTCGTCCTCTTGTCCATCCTGCTTTTCAGTCCTGACCCGCGCCCCAGATCTCCACTTCCGTGTCCAGTTCGACGCCATGAACGGCCTTCACCCGTTCGCGCACCTGAGCCATCAGCTCGGCGAAATCCTGGGGATGGGCGTGACCGCGGTTCACGAGGAAATTGGCGTGAAGCGAACTCACTTCGGCCTCGCCCACGCGCAGCCCCTTGAGGCCCGCTTCGTCGATGAGGCGACCAGCGCTGAGGCCGGGCGGATTCTTGAAGATGCAGCCCGCGTTGCGCACCCCCTTGGGTTGGCTGCCTTCCCGCCTTTGCTGGAACTGAGCCATGGTCCGACGAATGGCGGTGGAGTCCGACGGCGCCAGTGCGGCGGTGGCGGAAAGCACGATATGCGAAGGACCGAACCAGCTTCGGCGGTACGTGAACTCGCCAGGCTCCGGGCGTTTTTCCACCACCTCCCCTTCGGGAGTGAGGAAGCGGTAGCGGTCCAGCACCTGCACCCATTCGCCCCCGTGGGCGCCCGCATTCATGCGGATCGCGCCGCCCAGGCTGCCGGGAATGCCACTGGCCCATTCCAGTCCCGAAAGCCCCAGCTCGGCGGCCTTGTCGGCCAGGACGATATGGCCGTGACTGGCCGGGGCCGTGAGGTTTCCGCCTTCGTGAATCACGGGTTCCTTCAAGCGAAGACGCAGCACCGGTTCTTGGATATCGCCCAACACGACTAAGTTCGAGCCGCCTCCCAGCACCCGGTAGCGCAAGCCCGCCTGGTGACAGGTGCGCACAAAAAGCGCCGCTTCCGCTTCGGTGCTGGGCTCGAAAAGCCAATGGCACAGACCACCCAAGCCCAGGGTGGTGAGCCGCGCAAAGGGCACCTCCTGCCGATGGGGCAGGCGCAACAGCGCATCGGGAAGAAGACCAGTCATGGCATCAGTATTCCATCAGCGTTCCAGCGCCATCAGCCGCTCTTTGGTATCGAGGTTCCCGAAGAGGCTGAAGCCGCCGGGGCCGTTGGAGGCCACCACGCGATGGCAGGGAATGAAGATGGGCAGCGGGTTGCGGGCCATGACCTGCCCCACCGCCCGGGCCGCGCCGGGGGAACCCGCCAGACGTGCCAGGTGGCCATAGGTGAACACCTCGCCCAGTTTCGTGTGGCGCAACGCTTCCAGCACGCGCCGCGCGAAAGGCGTGAGTCCTTGCAGATCCAAGGCAAAACGCCCCAGATCCACGGATTCCCCCGCCAGATGGCGCGTCAGCGCCTCCGCCGCTTCCTGCACCCAGATCGGCGCCGTGCGGGTTTCCACCTCCAAAGGCTCCGGGCCGGTGAAGCGCAGCAGACGCAGGCCTCGCGAACTCCAGGCCAGGGCCATCCAGCCCAATTCCGTCTCGAAGATCGTCCAGCCTTCCATGGTGATAGGGTGACACCATGCGCTGGCTTTCCATCGATCACGGCACCAAGAAAATCGGGCTCGCCTTCTGCGACGAGCTGGAGCTGATCGCGTCGCCCTTCGAGGTGTGGCCCATGGAAGGCGAAACCACGCTGGAGCGGCTGGCGAAGCTGGTGAAGGCAGAAGGCGCGCAGGCGCTGCTGGTGGGCCTGCCCCGCCACAAGGATGGCCAGGAAAGCGCCACGGCGCCCCTGGCGCGGGCCTTCGGCGAAAGCCTGGCGGCTCGCACGGCGCTGCCGCTGCGTTTCCTGGACGAGCATCTCACCAGCGCCGAAGCGGAACGACTACTGGCGCAGCGCGGCGTGAAGCCCAAGGATCGCAAAGCTCGGCTGGATGCGGCGGCCGCGGCGGTGCTGTTGCAGGAATGGCTCGACGAGCGCCGCGCCAAGCGCATTCCCGCCTCGAACTTGGAGGCGGTCTAATTCGGAGATTTTCTTTGGCGTTTTCCTTCTTCACGGAGGTTCCATGATTTTCCCGCGCCGAATGCTTTCCATCTGCCTGCTACTGACGCTGCCCCTGGGGGCGGCGCCCAAGACCGTCAAGGCACCCAAACCCTTGCGGATTCTCATTCTCGGCGGCACGGGCTACCTGGGGCCGGCTACCATCGAGGCCGCCCAGGCCCGGGGCCATCAGGTGACCATGTTCAATCGTGGCAAGACGCGCCCGGAACTGTTTCCCGGCGTGGAGAAGCGCCATGGCGACCGCGACCCCAAGAAGGATGAAGGCCTGAAGGCCCTGGAAACGGGCACCTGGGATGTGGTCATCGACAACAGCGCCTACTATCCGCGCATGGTGAAAGCCTCGGCGGAATTGCTGGCTCCCCGCGTCAAGCAGTACATCCTCATCAGCTCCATCTCGGCCTACAAGGAACCGGCTCCCCTGGGCGGCGCCGAGGGCGCGGCTTTGGCTACCATGCCCGATCCCACCCTGGAGACCATGGGCAAGAACTACGAGTACTACGGCGCGCTGAAGGCCCTTTGCGAGCAGGCGGCGGAAGCGGCCATGCCGGGGCGAACCACCATCGTGAGGCCGGGATACATCGTAGGGCCCGACGATCCCAGCGGGCGCTTCACCTATTGGCCCGTGCGCTTCGCTAAGGGCGGCACGGTGCTGGTGCCCGGGAAACCTTCCGATCCCACGCAGATCATTGATGTGCGCGATCTGGGTCGATGGCTGGTGAAGCTGGCGGAAGACGGCACCACGGGCATCTTCAACGCCTGCGGCCCTCGGAAACCCTTGCCCTGGGGCCGCGTCATAGGTGCCTGCCAGGAGGCGGCAGGCGTCAAGACCAAGGTCGTATGGGTGCCCGCCGAGTTCGTGGCGAAACAGGAGGGCTTGGAGTTCCCCATCTGGGCCCCCGGCCATGGCGAAACCGAAGGTTCCCACACCTGGAGCAATGCCCGCGCCATCCAGGCGGGCCTGCGCTTCCGCCCCCTGGAAGCCACCGTGAAGGACACCCTGGCCTGGTACCGCGCCCAGGAAAAGGAGGAAAAGGGCCGCACCAAGCTGGCAGGGCCCAGCTCGGAAGTGGAAGCCAAGGCCCTGGAGGCCTGGAAGGCCCACAAGACCCAGTGAGGCCTGGAACGGCAATTGGCGCCTTCGTGGTGAATCCCTTTCCTAAGAAGGAAGTCCAATCTGTGATTCCTTCCGCCCTCGGGCCGTGGTGAAATCGAAGTTCGCCCTGTCGGAGGGTTCGTGCGTCCCCTCCGTGCAGCAGAAACCCGATGCCGAAGGAGAAACGACCATGGCCGTCAACCTGAAGGGCCGCAGCTTCCTCACCCTCATGGACTTCACCCCTTCCGAAGTCCGCTATCTGCTCGATCTCAGCCATGACCTCAAGGCCAAGAAGCGGATGGGCATTTTCAACTACCTCCTCAAGGGCAAGAACATCGTGCTGCTCTTCGAGAAGGCCTCCACCCGCACCCGGTGCGCCTTCGAAGTGGGCGCGCTGGAAGAAGGCGCTCATGTGACCTTCCTGGATTCCAATTCCAGCCAGATGGGCAAGAAGGAAAGCCTGGAAGACAGCGCCAAGGTGCTGGGCCGCTTCTACGACGGCATCGAATACCGCGGCTTCAAGCAGGAAGTGGTGGAGCAGCTCGCCAAGCACAGCGGCGTGCCCGTGTGGAACGGCCTCACCGACACCGATCACCCCACGCAGATCCTGGCGGATTTCCTCACCATTGAAGAGCACTGCCCCAAGCCCCTCAACAAGGTGAAGCTGGTGTTCTGCGGCGATATCCGCAACAACATGAGCTACGCCCTGATGTTCGGCGCCGCCAAGACCGGCATGCACTTCGTGGCGCTGGGCCCCAAAGCCCTGAACCCCGATCCCAAGATCCTGGCCCGCGTGCGCGAAGTGGCCAAGGAAACTGGCGCCACCATTGAAGTCACGGACAACGTGGAAAAGGCCGTGAAGGGCGCGGACGTGCTCTACACCGACGTGTGGGCCAGCATGGGCGAAGAGGATCAGATCCCTGCCCGCGTGAAGCTACTCACGCCCTACAAGGTCACCATGGAGATGGTCGAAAAGACCGGCAACAAGGACGTGCTCTTCCTGCACTGCCTGCCCGCCTTCCACGATTTCGAAACCAAGATGGCCAAGGAGCAGAAGGCCCTGGGCCACGATATCCGCGAAGTCACCGACGACGTGTTCCGCAGCCGCCACAGCGTGGTCTTCGACGAAGCCGAGAACCGCATGCACACCATCAAGGCCGTGATGGTGGCGACCATCGGATAAGCTTCAGGACCGCATCGCAAGCTCCGAAAGCCCACCGCTGGTGGGCTTTCGCGCAGCAGGGGAAAAGTTCAGGATTCCTTTTGTCTCTCCGCCAGCCAGGCCAGGGCCTGAAGGGGCGTCAGGTTGTTGAGGTCCAGGGCCTTGAGCTCTTCGCGCAGGGCGTCGGGTTCGGCCTCGAAGAGGGGCAGCAGGGGTTGCTGCGCTTCCTGAGCGCGCTTGGGTTTGCGCGGGGAGGCGGAGGGCGGCTCGGCGGCCTCGGAGAGAAGGCGCTGAGCCTTGGCGATGACGCCCTTGGGAAGCCCCGCCAGCTTGGCCACCTGGATGCCGTAGCTGCGGTCGGCGGGGCCTTCGGCGATGCGATGGAGGAAAAGGAGCTGTTCTTCCCACTCCTGCACTTCCACGTGGAGGTTCTGCACACGCGGGTCTTCGGCCAGCTTGGTCATCTCGAAAAAGTGCGTGGCGAAAAGGGTGCGGGGCGCGCCGCCCTTGAGATCGCGCAGATGCAGCGCAATGGCTTCGGCCAGGGCCAGGCCGTCGCGGGTGCTGGTGCCGCGGCCGATCTCATCCAGGATCACGAGGCTGGCGCTGGTCACCTGATTGAGGATGCGCGCCGTTTCAGTCATTTCCACCATGAAGGTGGACTGGCCTTTGGAAAGGAAATCGCTGGCGCCGATGCGCGTGAAGATGCGATCCGCCAAGGAAAACCGCATCAGCTCCGCAGGCACGAAGGAGCCGGTCTGGGCCAGCACCAGCAGCAGCGCCGCCGTACGCAGAAAGGTGGATTTGCCGCCCATGTTGGGACCCGTCACCACGGCCATGGGCCGCTGGCTGCGCAGCGCGAGATCGTTGGGAATGCATTCCCGGCCCAGGCGCGCTTCCAGCATGGGATGGCGCGCTCCGGCCAGCACCAGCTCGCGCTCGTCGGAAAGTTCCGGCCGGGACCAGCCGCTGAAGCGCGCCCGCTCCGCCAAGGCGCAGAGCACGTCGAGCCGCGCCACCGCCAGCGAGAGCGCCGTGAGATCGGCGCGGAAGGCTAGCACCGAGGTCAGCAGGCGGCGGAACTGGGCTTCTTCCAGCTTGAACTGGTCGCTTTCGGCGCTGAGCAGGCGCTGTTCGAAGGCCATGAGCTTTTCGGTGGTGAAGCGCTCGGCGTTGGCCAGGGTCTGCTTGCGGATGAAGTGCCCAGGCACCGCACCCAGATTGGCTTTGGTGATCTCGAAGTAGTAGCCGAACACCCGGTTGTACTTGATCTTCAGGCTCTGGATGCCGCTCTGCTGACGCTCTTCTTCTTCCAGTTCCAGCATCACCTGCTTGGCATCTCGCGCCAGACGCAGCACGGCATCCAGTTCCGCATCCACGCCATCACGGATCACGCCGCCTTTGTCCAGATCCAGGGGCGGAGCCTCCACCAGACTTCGGCGCAGATCCGCCAGCAATTCGGTGCCCAAGGGCGTAGCCTCGGCCCAAAGCTGGAGATCCTGGGCATCCGCCAGCCAGCCGCCTTCCGCAATGAGCGCGGGCAGGCGCTGAAGCTGGGCGAGGCCGTCCCGCAACTGGCCCAGTTCCGGTGGCGTGGCGAGGTTCAAAGCCACGCGGCCCAGCAGGCGATCCAGATCGGGCACTTGCGCCATGAGCCGCTGCAAGGGCTCCCGGCGGCCATCCTCCGTGAGCCACTTCACCTGTTCCCAGCGCTGTTCAAGGGCCTTGGCTTCCCGCAAGGGCTGTTCCAGCCATGCCCTCAGCAGCCGCGAGCCCATGCGGGTGCGGCACACGTCCAGCAGCGCCATGAGGCTGCCCTGCTTGGAGCCATCGAGGGTGTTGGCGAAGACTTCCAGGTGCCGGGCGCTGGTGGCATCCAGCAGCGGCCCCGTGGCGCCCAGTTCCAGGGCCACGCCCTGCAGATGTGCGGGGCGGCTTTTCTGCGTGGCTTCCACCTGGTCCAGCAGCGCTCCCAGCGCGCCGATGGCCGCAGGATAAGGGTCGAGGCCCACGCCTTCGAGATGGGACCAGCCGAAGAAGGCCAGTACCTGCTGCCGCGCCCTGGCGGGTTCGAAGCGCCAGACGGGCAGCCGCGTGCGGGCGGCCTCCAGCTCGAACGCGTCTTCGCTGCCTTCGGCCAGGATCAATTCCTGGGGCGCCAAGCGTTCGAGGGTGGAAGCCAGCAGCGAGGAGCCTTCACCGGGAATGACCCGCAATTGGCCCGAAGCCAGTTGCAGCAGCGCGAGGCCCCAGGCTTCCCCCAGGCGATGCACGGCGGCCAGCCAGCGGCCATCGTCGTCGAGCCAGGTGCCCGGCGTGATGATGCGCTTGATGGCGCGGGGCAGCAGGCCTTTCACCTCTTCGGGCTTGGCGGTGGGCTCGGCGATGGCGGCGGAAAAGCCCGCCGCCAGGAGCTTGGGCAAGTAGCCTTCCAGCGCGAAATGAGGCACGCCGCACATGGGCGTTTCGCTTTCGGTGCCCTTGCCCCGCAGGGTCAGCGCGATTTCCAGCACCGGCGCGGCCTTGACGGCATCCTCCCCCAGCAGCTCGTAGAAATCCCCCATGCGCGTGAGCAGGATCGCGTCGCCCGCCTCCCGCTTGAGGGCGGCGATCTGCTGCATCATGGGCGTGCTCATGGTCGAAGGCTCGTCAAGAAAGGCTCCTGCGCGGTCCTTCCAGCATAGCCGCGGCCGCCCCGGTCAGAGCTTGAGCGGCGAAAGCCAGGCCCAGAGTCCCACGATCAGCGCAAAGAGCCACGCCAGCCCCAGGGAAGCGATCACCCATCGGGCCTGCATGCGCGGAAGGGCCTGGTTCAAGCTGGCGCGGTTCTGGAAAGGCGCTACGGCGCCCACGCCCATCCCCGCCACCACGCCGCCCAGCAGGGCCCCGTAGAGCACGTAGCCAACGAAGCCATGTTCGCGGTGCAGCAGGCAGAACGGGCAGTGATGGGTGGGCAGGGCATAGATGTAGAGGCCGAAGAAGGACACCAGGCTCACCAGGGCTGCGATGAAATAGCCCAGGCTCAGGAGTGAGAAGAGCCAAGCGCCCCGACGCCACCGAAGCCATGCGCAACCCATCAGGGTCAAGGCTCCCAGCAGGCTCCAGAACAGGGGCTGGGCCACGCGCGGCGGGAGGCCTGCCAGCCCTGCGGCGATTCCCTGGCGCCCTTGGCCGAAAAGAGCCCCGCAACAGGAGGTCATCACATCGGCCTTGAGACCACTGAAGTAGCGGAACTGCAGCCACGCCTCCACCAGAGCCAGAGGCGCCAGAAGCAACAGCAGGCCGTACTTTGCGCGAATCAGCGGATAGTCGTACCCCTGCAGATCCGTGCGGTGCAGCACGAGCCAAAGCCCCGCCAGTAGGCTCGTGGCGAGCTTCAGCAGCAGCGTCGGGTAGCCGAAGGCATGGACGGCCAAAGATCCTGCGGCGCACATGGCGCCCACGAACTGCCCCTGGAGATCATCGGCCGTGAAGATGAACAGGAAGAGGGAAAGCATCTGTACGCCCAGCGCCGTGGCCACAAGGCTCGATACAAGGTACGTGCGGCGCTCCAAGGCGAGCTGCTTTTCGCTGCCGCTGCGCAGATCCCAACCCTGAAGAATGCGGAGGCCCAATGCGGCCGCCCCCGCCAGAAGCAGCCCCACCAGCGCCGAAGCCAGCAGCAGCGCGAGAATGCCCGGATGCTGGATCACGCCCCTTCCACCACCCGGCCATCCCGCAACTCGATCACCCGATCCACCAAGGCCCCGTGGCATACGATGGGATCGTGGCTGGCGACGATCACCGTCTTCCCCAGGGTCTTGAAGTGGCCCAGCAGCTCCATGAACCCTTCGGAGAGATGGGAATCCAGGTGGGCCGTGGGTTCATCCGCCACGATCACGGGCGGATCGCTGATGAGGGCGCGGGCGATGGCCACCCGCTGCGCTTCTCCGCCGGAGAGGCGATCCACCGAGGCGCGCAAATGACGCCCCAGCCCCAGGTCCTTGAGCAGCGCCTCGGCTCGGCCTTCCACGACGCGAGGATCTTCTCCCGTGGGATAGGTGGGCAGGCACACGTTCTCCAGTACCGAAACGCCCCGGATCAGATTGAAATGCTGGAACACGAAGCCGAAGTTGCGGCGACGTACGGCCGTGAGAAAGCGCTCCGGCAGGCTGGTGACTTCCAGCGTGTCTCCCTGGTTCAGCGCCGGAAGAATCCCCGCAGGAACCCCATGCAGATGAATGCGCCCCGAGGTGGGCCGCGCCATGCAACCCAGCAGCGTCAGCAGCGTGGTCTTGCCGGAGCCGCTGGGGCCTTTCAGCACCGTAAGGCGCTGGCCGGGAACCGTGAGGCTCACGCCATCCACGGCGGTGTAGGGCGTCGCAAGGCCCGCTTCGTAGGTCTTGAAGACCTGGGTGAGTTCAATCGCGGTCATGAGCGCATCGCCGTATCGGGGTCCACCATGGCCGCGCGCCAGCTCGGAACGAGCGTGGCCACGGTGTAGGGAAGAACGGTGAGAACGAACAGGATCACCAACTGGTAGGCGTCCACGGAGGGAGCCAGTCGATACCGGGGAAACAGGATCGACCAGCCGCGGAGGGCATGATCGAACAGCGAGGCGGAGAAGAAAAACACATGAACGTACGCGAGCAAGGTGCCCGCCAGGAAGGCTGTGAGCGAGACCACGGCGCCCTCCCAGGTCTTGAGCAGCAGGATATCTCCGCTTTCCCAGCCGATGGATTTCAGGATGCCGATCTCCCGGCGCTCTTCCGCAGAGAGTCCTGTGGCCTTGTCCCAGGCGAAGATGACGAACGAGAGGATGGCCGAAGCCAGCACCACCACCATGAGGCCGCCTCGCCAATCGAAGACGGCTTCGTAGGTGCGCAGGATTTCGGATTTCAAAATGGGTCGCGCATCGGGAAACCGCTCCACGATCTTCGCGGCAATGGTGGGCAGTTCGCGGGCATTGCCCACGTCCACCGCCAGATCCGTGGCGGTGCCTTCGCGCATGGCGAAGAGGGCGCGCACGTTGGATTGGGACATCAGCACCAGGTCCGCCGAAATCAGTTCGGAGGCATCCGATAGCACCTTCTGCACCGTGAACAACATCGGCAGCCCGTCATAGGCTCGCAGAGTGATCATGTCCCCCTGCTTCACGCGCAGGTTGCGGGCCACCCCCTGCCCCACCCAGAGGGCGTCATTCGGCAATTCGGCATCCTCCACGGCCATGACCGTGAGGTTTCCGCCATAGATGGGATCGTAATAGTAGCCCCATAGCCGGGGCCGCACCCCGCTCACCCCGCGCATCTCTTCGATGGCCTGGGCCCGGCCGAGGTCGATGGGATCATGACGCCCGGCCACCATGCGCTGCACCACCATGTCGGGAGCCTGCGCCAGCAGCGCCCTGGCTTCGCCCTTCAAGGCCTGCACGAAGAAGATTAGCGACGCAAGAATGAACACCACCAGCGTGTAGACGCCCAGCAGGGATAGGTTCCGCCCCTTTCGCCGCGACAGCGAGGCCAAGGCGAAATCAAGGATGTTTCGGAGGCGTTGCAGGGGCGGACGCATGAGGACTCGGAAACGAAGGTGGCTTCAACAAGGAGCCGGACGGGAAGTGATCGAGGGCGGAGGGATGATCCTGAAAGGCCGCATGGCGATCGGCCATGGCCGGGTGGCGGGTGTAGCGAGCCTCGGTGAAGAGGCAAAGATCCGTGAGATCCAGTCGGCGCACCCACGCGGCAGATGACTGGCGCTGACGCTCCGTGAAAGCTCGGCGCAACCCGGCATGGACCGCCATGGCCCCGGAGAGCAGGGCCAGACCAGCGAGCAGGAAGAAGAAGGCCGAAGATGCGCGCACGGGAAGCCCTGGACGAAGCACTCCGAAAGGAGCTAGTCCAGCTCTTTCAATACGTGGGCCGTGATCTCTTTGAACGTGAGGATCTTCTTCCCGTGGTGGTCGCGCATGAATTCCTTGGCATCGGCCTCGGAGGCGAAGGGCACCAGTTCGGCGCCCATGGGCCCCATCACATCGCTGCCGATCACATAGAAGGCGCGATGGGCGTCCACGGATTTGAGGTGGTAGTACTCCTTCACCTGAATGGCCGTCACATCCTCGGCCTTGCGTCGCGGCGCGTACTGCTTCATGTCTGTCAGGAAGGTGAAGAGATCCTTGGGGCCGTCGAACCAGGACATAGCCCCATCCTTGAAGACCACGCAGGAAGCCCAGGCGGGGTAGGGCGCTACGTCCATGCCGCAGACGGCGCAGGCGCCCTTGGGCGTTGGGGCTTGAGGCCCCGCCAGGAGCAGGGCAGCTGCGAACAGGAACAGGAGGGCACGTGGTTTCATTGGGATGACCTGACAAGGGTGTCCAGGGCCGCAAAATCCAAGCGGTCCTTGACAAAGAATTGAGTGATGCCCATTCGGGAAGCAGCTTCCTGATATTCCGGCAGGCCATGGCAGGTGCAGATGGCCACGGTGGCGAGGGGATTTTCCCGACGAATGTCGGCCACCAACTCCATGCCATTCCCGTCGGGGAGCATGAGGTCCACCACGGCCAGACGGGGTTTGGAGAGACGGGCTTTCAGCCGTCCCTCTGCGCAGGAGGCCGCCGTTTCCAGCGGAAGTTGGGGAAAACGTCGCCGCATCCGGTCCACGAAGGCCTCTCGGAACATGCGGTTGTCGTCTACAATCAGCATTTCTGCAAGTCGCCCCAGAACGTTACAGCCGTAGTGGACAGAAGCCTTCCCAACACTCTCGGACCTCCATCTTCCAGGAGCTTCGGAAGGGGCCAAATGGGGGAAAATCCCCATTGCTGCCCCAGGAATACCCCATTGCTTCCTTTGAGTATTCTAGATATTTGAGACAATGTATCAATCCAACGGAGGGCCCATGTCATCTGAACTCAAGCACCGGCTGGTGATCGCAGATGACCACACCATCCTCCGCGAGGGACTCAAGGCCTTGATGGCTTCACGCCCGGATCTGGAAGTGGTGGGAGAAGCCACCGATGGCCGGGAGGCGGTTCGCTGCGCCGAAACCCTCAAACCCGATCTCATGCTGTTGGATATGTCGATGCCCCGCTCCAACGGCCTGGAGGCGCTCAAGGAAATCAAGCGCGTCAGTCCCGACACCAAGGTGCTGGTGCTTACGGTCCACAAGACCGAAGACTATGTGTTCACCGCCTTGCAGGCCGGCGCCGACGGCTACGTGCTCAAGGACTCCTCCGCCTCCGAACTGACCTTGGCGGTGCGCAGTGTTCTGACGGGTCAGCGGTACCTGGCCCCCGCCATCGCCCATACGGTGGTGTCGGGCTACCTTGGGGCCAAGGACGCCACCCAGGCTCGCCCGGCTTTCGACGAACTCTCCAGCCGGGAACGGGAAGTGCTCAAGCTCATCGCCGAGGGGTATCGCACCAAGGACATCGCCGCCTACCTGTGCATCAGCCCCAAGACCGTGGAGAAGCACCGGGCGAACCTCATGGATCGGTTGGATATGCGAACGGTTTCGGCATTGACGGCCTACGCCATCGAAAAAGGCTTGGTCACGCGCTGAACTCCCCGGTCAAGGGCCACCGGGCCAGGATCGTGGTGCCTTCGCCCGGAAGGCTGGTCACGATGAGCAGACCGCCGAAGAGCTCGGCCCGCTCCCGCATGGACACGAGTCCGAAGCCTCCGCCCTTGGGGTTGCTGCGCCCTTCGCCCATCACGAAGCCGATGCCGTTGTCCACGATCGCCAATTGGAGATCGCCCAGCAGCAGGCGCAAGGCCAAGGTGATGCGCGTACCCTGGCTGTACTTGGCCGCATTGTTCATGGCTTCCTGCATGATGCGGAAGATATTGGTTTTCAGATCATCGGGAACTTCAAATTCCTCCACCTCGATGATCAATTCCACGTCCAGGTGCGGATAGGTGGCCTGGAATTCCCGCACAAACCACGTGATGGTCGCCAGCAGGCCCAGATCATCCAGGGTCGAAGGCCGCAGGGCCATGGAGATGCGCCGCACTTCCTCCACCGACGCCTGGAGCACGGGCACCACCGTGCGCAGGGAGGGCACTTCGTGCCCCTGCTCTTCCTCCAGCGCCCGTTCCACCATGAACTTCGCGGCGCTGAGGGTCTGGCCGAGGCTGTCATGAAGCTCCCGTGCAACCCGCTGGCGCTCCATTTCCTGGGCGGTCATGAGCCGCGAGGAAAGCCGCATCAGAGTCTCCCGGCTTTCGCGCAAGGCCTGGTCGGCCTGATGCTTTTCGGTGATGTCCTGGATGTTGCCCAAAAGCGAAGGCTCTCCTTCGTAGCGGATGAGCGTTGTGCGCCCGCTGATCCAATGGATGTCGCCATTGGGCATGATCGTGCGGCATTCGTAGTCCTGCACGGCACTGGTGCCCGCCATGCGTCGTCGCCAGTGTTCCTGCACCCAGGGCCAGTCGTCGGGATGGATGATCTGGGAAGGCTTAAGGCTTTTGAGAGCCTCCATGGGGCGGTTCAGGATCTGGGAGAAGCGCTGATTGGCGAAGACCAGACGATCCCCCTGGCCAATGAAGATGCCCGTGGGGGAATTCTCCACCACCGTGCTGAGGTTTTCCTGGGATTCCCGAATCTGGAGTTCGGCGTTCTTCCTTTCGCTGATGTCGGCGAAGGTGTACACGAAGCCCGCCACGGAATCATCCTGGCGAAAGTACGGTGAACAGGTGAGGTACGCGGGAAACTGGCTTCCGTCCCGCCGCACCGCCTTCACTTCCCCGCTCCAGCCCTTGATGGCGCCGAGTCCCGAAAGGCCGTATCGGGCCGCTTCCGCCGTGAAGCCCGTGAGCTTGGCCAAGGTCTGATCCTGAATCTCCTCCTCGGTCCAGCCGAACATCCATTCCGCCGCCCGATTCCAGTAGAGAATGACCCCGCCCTTCCCGGTCGCCACCACTGCCTGCTGCACCACCGACAAAATGCGCGCCTGGAACTGCATGTGGGTCGTCACCTTGGCTCGCTCGGCCATGACCGCCTGCAGCCGCTGTTCCGCTTCCCGCCGGAGGCGCTCCTGGGCGACCCGCATGGTCTCGGCCTCGGCCTTTGCCGCCAAATGGCGGTTGACGGGCCGGATGAGCAGGAAATACATGGAAGGCAGATAGACCACGATGAGAGCCAAAGGCTCCACCAGGGCCACCAGCAGGCGATTCCGTGGCAGGAGGGGTTCCACCATCGCCACGATGACCACTTCCATCAAGGTGATGATGGCCGCCATGATGACGAAGGCGCGAATGAGGGCCTTCCGGCTCTGCATGAGACTGTCCGGCCCCATCCCCAAGGGGCTGGCAGGCGAAGCCGCGTTGGAGGGCGGAGGGGGATCAACGACGAAGGACACGATCGACTCTTGGGCGACTCAGCGCAGCTCCACCAGCTCCACTTCAAAGATCAGCGTGGAGCCCGTGGGGATGTCCGAACCCGCTTCGGCGGCCGAATAGCCCAGCGTCGGAGGCACACGAAGCAACCGCAGCCCCCCCTTCTTGAGCGTGGCCAAGCCCTCGTCCCAGCCTTTGATCACCCGGCCGACTCCCAGGGGGAAGCGGTCTGGAAATCCGCGCTTGCGGGTATCCATGAACAGGCGTCCTTTGACGCCGTTCTCTTCCACCCAGCCCCGGATCTCGACCACGCAGATCTGTCCCACCCTGGGCATGGGCCCTTCGCCTTCCCGGAGGTCCTGGATGCCCAGGCCACTGGCGGTAGTCTGGAAGATCATGCCCTGCGCTGGCGCCACGCTGCGAGGCGAGCCGCAGGCCAACGCCATGAGCATGAAGAAAATTCCACTGGCTTGAATCCATCGCATCCCGAACTCCAGGAAAAAGATTTTCCAGGCTATCAGGATTGCGAATCAATCTCTCTTTGATGTTCGTGAAGGAGAAGATGGAGCTTGGCGAAGCTTGCGCTCGAATTCCGTCACGTCCGCCAGGGTGACGGCGGAAAGCTCCTGGTGGATGCGCGCCCGCTCCGCGCTCCAGAAGGTATGCACCGGGCAGCCGCGCTCATCGGAACATTCCATGAGGCCCAGCAGGCAATTGGAGCGCCACCCGGCGCCATCCAGCACTTCCGCCAATTCCGATAGCGGAATATTCTTGGCCGGTCGTGCCAGCATCACGCCACCCTGGTTGCCCCGCTTGGCCATCACCAATCCCGCCTTGGCCAGGGTGCTGAAGAGCTTGGCCAGATAAGGGCCTGGCGCCCCGGTGAGCGCGGCCACATCCTGCACCAGCACCGGCGAACCTCCCGGATCTTCCAGGCAACTCAAGGCCAAAACGGCGTAACCAGCGGATTGGGAGAGGGGAAGCACGCAAGGCCTCCTGCAAAGGTGGCTTCAGGATAAACGATCCCGCCATCCTCTTTGCAACAGAAACCCTTCAGTAGGCCGGAGCCGATTCTCCCGAGAGCTTCAGCAGACTCACGCCTTCCATGGCGGAGGGCTGAGACAGGCCCATGAGTTCCAGCAGCGTGGGCGCGATGTCGCAGAGCGCCCCACCCGCGCGGAGCTGCACGCCTTCGAAATCCTTGGACACGATCACCAAAGGCACGGGATTCGAGGTATGCGCGGTATGGGGATCGCCCGCCTCATCGCGCATGCAATCGGCATTGCCGTGATCGGCGGTGACGATGAGCGCGCCGTTGACGGCCAGCACCGCATCGGCGATCTGGCGCACGGCATCGTCCACCACGCCGCAGGCCATGATGGCGGCGTTGAGCACTCCGGTATGACCCACCATGTCGCCGTTGGCCAGGTTGCACACGATGAAGCGGTGCTCACCCTTGGCGACGGCGGCCAGCAGGCCTCGCGTCACCTCATGGCAGCTCATTTCGGGCATGAGATCGTAGGTCGCCACCTTGGGGCTGGGCACCAGCAGACGATCTTCGCCCTTGAAAGGCTCTTCCCGCCCGCCGTTGAAGAAAAAGGTCACGTGGGCGTACTTCTCGGTTTCGGCGGTGCGAAGCTGCTTCCAGCCTTGATCGGCGATGACTTCGCCCAGGATGTGTTCGAGGTTTTGCGGCGCGTAGGCCACTTGCACGTAGGGTTCCAGCGCCGTGTCGTACTGGGTGAAGGTCACCAGATGCACCTTCGGCCAGTGCGGACGCGGGAAGCCATCGAAGGCGGGATTCACCAACGCGTGGCTGAATTCCCGAGCGCGGTCGGCGCGGAAGTTGAAGAAGATGACACCGTCGCCATCCTGGATCGGCTGGAAATCCGCCGTGGCCGTGGGGCTCACGAATTCGTCGGTTTCGCCGCGCTCGTAGGCGGCACGAATGCCCGCCAGCGCATCCGTGGCACGGAATTCAGGCTCTCCCTCGATCATCAACTTCCAGGCGCGCACCACCCGCTCCCAGCGTTTGTCGCGATCCATCACCACGTAGCGACCGCAGAGCGAACCGATCTTCACCAGCGGGCAGGCCTTGAGATCTTCGGAAAGCTGCGCCAGGAAGCCCTCGGCGCTCTTCTGGGCCGTGTCGCGGCCATCCAGAAAAGCATGGATGGTGGTGGGCACGCCCGCCGCCTGGGCCCATTGGGCCAGCGCCTTCAGGTGATCCTGATGGCTGTGTACGCCGCCGGGGCTCACAAGGCCCATCAGATGCAAGCGCTTGCCGGTCTCCTTCAGTTGCGCCAAGAGGCCCGCCATGGCTGGGTTTTCGCGGAAGGTGCCCTTGCGGATGGCGGCGTCGATGCGGGTCAGCTCCTGCCACACCACGCGCCCCGCGCCGATGTTCATGTGGCCCACTTCGGAATTGCCGAACTGGCCGTCGGGCAATCCCACCCGCTCGCCACCCGCCTGAAGCTGGGTGGTGGCGTAGCGCCGCCGCAGTCCTCCGAGATGATTCATGCCCGCCATGAAGGTCGCATCGAAGGCGTTCCTGGCTCCATCCGCCACACCATCAAGAATGAGAAGCACCACTGGACCTTGGATCATGCCCACCTCGCCATGCGCCGAAGCGCTGGTTCCAGGATAACCGTGGGAAGCCGGAGGATCGCGGCTGCTCGTCGGGCTAGAATGAAAGGGAGTCCATTTCCAGGAGGTTGCATGGATCGCAGCAAGAGCATCGCCCTTTTGAACCACGCCGTGGCCGACGAGCTTCAGGCCGTGCATCAGTACATGTATTTCCACTTCCATCTCGACGACCAGGGCTTCGGGCCGCTCGCCATGCTCTTCAAGCGCACTGCCATCGAAGAGATGATGCACGTGGAAAAGCTCGCCGAGCGCATCCTCTTCCTCAAGGGCGAAGTGGAAATGGCCGTGGCGGGTCCCGTGGAAAAGATCACCGACCCCAAGGCCATGCTGCAGAAGGCCATGGCCATGGAAGAAAGCAGCGTCATCGACTACAACAAGGCGGCCCTGGAATGCGCTGCCAGCGCCGATGCCGTGAGCAAGCAGGTCTTCGAAGGCCTGGTGTTGGATGAAGAGCGGCACTTCGATCAGTACGAAAAGGAAGTGGACAAGATCGAACGTTTCGGCCCCAATTACCTGGCCCTGCAATCCTTCGGCACTGCCGCCGAACCTGGAGCGCCCACGGCCTGAGTCATGAAAAAACTGAAGGACAAGGAACTCTGCAAGCTCGTCAAGGACGACGCGCTGGAGGAATCCTTGAACGCTTTCTGCAAGCTGCTGCGCGACCCCACCCATGTCTGTCTCAAGTGCGG
Organism: Bacillota bacterium; assembly: GCA_021287085.1. GTDB lineage: Bacteria > Acidobacteriota > Holophagae > Holophagales > Holophagaceae > JAYREN01. Next base: position 19,803 of record JAJTBC010000292.1, read on the forward strand.
CCGCGCCAGCAACGACAAGAAACGGCTCTGCAAGCCCCAGTCAATGGAGTCATGAGCCAGCGGCCCCGGCGTCAGTCACGACACCGGGGCCGTTGAGCATCACAGCTCGAAGCCCTGGTGGGGCGCAGGGTATTCGCAGGCGCAGCCTTGGGCTTCCAGATCCGTGCGGAGCGCCTGGGCGGCTTCCGGTTCACCGTGGACCAGGAAGGTCACGCCCTGGCAGGCGCTCCGACCGTGCCAAGCCATGAGGGTGGCGTGGTCGCCGTGGCCGGAAAAGCCGTTGATGGTGTGGATGGCGGCACGCACAGGGATCTCCTGTCCGAAGAGCCGCAGCGTTTGCGCACCGTCGATGAGCTGACGGGCAGGCGTTCCCTGCGCGGCGAAGCCCACGAACACCACCGCACATTCGGGTCGCGGCAGGATCTGTTCCAGATGATGCTGAACGCGCCCACCCGTGGCCATGCCCGCCCCTGCGAGGATCACAGCGCCCGATCGAACGGCGTTGATGGCCTTGGATTCTTCGCGCCCTTGGGTGAAAGCGAGGCCGGGAAAATCGAAGGGATCGCGATCCTTCAGCACCGCCAGGGTTTCGGCGTCGAAGCATTCAGGATGCTGGCGGAAGATTTCCGTGGCGCTGGTGGCCATGGGGGAATCCACGAACACCCTCAGCCCTTCGGGCAGCAGCTTGCGCTCCACCGCTTCGCGCAGATCGTAGATCACTTCCTGGGCGCGTTCCAATGCGAAGGTGGGCACCACCACGTTGCCTCCCGCCTTCACCGTGGCGTTGATGGCGGCCAGGAACTCCTTGGAGGTCTCTTCCATGCTGCGGTGGGAACGGCCACCGTATGTGGTTTCCATGACCACCGCATCGGCGGGCGGGGCGGGCGTGGGGTCCTGGATGATGGGATGGCGAGGGCTGCCCACATCGCCGGAAAAGACGATGCGCCGCGAACGACCGTTGACGCTGGCTTCCACGAGGATATTGGCAGAACCGAGAATATGCCCGGCATCCTGGAAGGTGGCTTTCACGTTGGGTTTCACGTCGAGGGGCTGCCCATAGGCCGCCACGCCCTTGAACAATGCCAGCGCGGCTTCCACGTCGTCGCTGTCGTAGAGGGCCTCTTCTTCCATGCCGTGAATGCGCTTTCCCTGGGCCTTCCGCCGTTGGGTGCGGGCGGCTTCTTCCTCCTGAAGCCTCGCGGTGTCCATGAACACGAGGCGCGCCAATTCTTCGGTGGCGGAGGTGCAGAGGATGGGGCCGCGGAAGCCCTGCTTGACCAGCAGGGGCAAGCGGCCGCAATGATCGAGATGGGCGTGGGTGAGCAGTACCGCGTCGATGGAGGCAGGATCGAAGCCGAAGGGCGCTTCGTTTTCGTCACGCAGTTTGCGGCTGCCCTGGTACAACCCGCAGTCCACGAGAATGCGGGCCGTGCCGGTGTCCAACAGGTGGCACGAACCGGTCACGCCCTGGGCCGCGCCGTGAAAGGAGATTCGCATGGAGGGCTCCTATTGCTTGTGAACGCGCTTCACGACGAAGCGGGGACGGTTGCGCACTTCCTGGTAGATGCGCCCGATGTATTCGCCCAGCAGACCGAAGGCCATGAACTGGCACCCCACGAAGAAAAAGAGGATGGCAAAGAGGCTGAACACACCACCCACGGTGCCTTCCGGATGCATGAAGCGATAGATCACCAAGCCCACGAACAGCGCGAAACCGAGGAACGCAATGAGGCTGCCCAGCACCGAAAGGGCCTGGAGTGGGATGAGGCTGAAGCTGGTGAGCAGATCGAATTGGAGGTTCACCAGCTTCCAGAATCCGTACTTGCTCTCTCCGGCGGCGCGCTCAGCGTGGGCCACGGGCACCTCGGCGATGTGCTTGGCGAAGCTGTTGGCCAGGGCGGGAATGAAGCTCGACCGCTCGTGGCATTGCTGCATGGCGTCCACCACGTCGCGCCGATAGGCCCGCAGCATGCAACCATAGTCGTTGAGGGCCACGCCCGTGGTCTTGCGGGTCACGGCGTTCACGATCTTGCTGGGCAGCGTGCGGAACAGGCTGTCGTTCTCGGTACGGCCCTGGCGCCAGCCGCCCACCACGTCGAAGCCCTCTTCCATCTTCGCCACCAGCTTGGGGATCTCTTCGGGCGGATTCTGCAGATCGGCGTCGAGGGTCACGACGATCTCGCCCTTGGTCTCGGCGAAAGCGCCGAAAATCGCGCTGTGCTGGCCGTAGTTGCGGTTGAACTCGACCACGGACACACGCGGTTCCTTGGCGGCAATTTCCTTGAGGAGTTCCAGGCTGCGATCCCGGCTGCCGTCGTCGGTGAAGATCACCTCCCAGGGCTTGGCGGGATCGTTGAAATGGGTCTCCAGCGTACGGGAGAGGCGTTCCCAGAGGTTGGGGATGTTCTCCTCTTCGTTGAAGATGGGAATGACGATGCTCAGATAGGGTTGGCTCATTCTCGGCGCTCCTGTCTTATTCTATCCCTAGCAACCTGTGGAGCTTTCCATGGCCGAACCTCGAATCCTTCTGGTGGAAGACGAACTGAGCCTCGCCGAAGGCATCAAACTGAATCTGGAATTGGAAGGCTATCCCTGCGAGTGGATCACCCGTGGCGACGAAGCCCTGAAGCGCATCCTGAACGAATCCTTCGATCTGGTGCTGCTGGACGTGATGCTGCCGGGCATGGACGGCTTCTCGGTGTGCGAGCGCGTGCGCGCCGCCAAGAACGTCACGCCCATCCTCTTCCTCACCGCCAAGAACACCGAAGATGACCGCGTGCATGGGTTCGAAACCGGCGGCGACGACTACCTGGGCAAGCCCTTCCAGGTGCGCGAGCTGCTGGTGCGGGTGCGGGCCATCCTGCGCCGCGAAGCCTGGTACCGCAACCGTTCCCTGGGCAGTCGCCAGGCTTTCGGCGAACACTGGGTGGACTTCGACAACTTCTGCGGCGAAGGCCCCGGCGGGCCGTTCCAGCTGGGCGTCAAGGAATGCATGATCCTCAAGATGCTCATGGAACGCCCTGGCCAGGTGGTGAGCCGCACCGAGATCCTCGAAAAAGTGTGGGGCGACGAAAGCGCGCCAACCACCCGCACCGTGGACAATTTCATCGTGCGCATCCGCCGCGCCATGGAAACGGACCC
>JAJTBC010000294.1 GCA_021287085.1 Bacillota bacterium
GCGCACCACCAGGCCTTCGCGCCACTCGACTGCCTGCTGCGACAGTCCCACCACGCGCTTGATCGAAGGCCCCTCCGGCCCATCAATCACCCAGATATCACCGAGCTTGGGCGAGCCCGCCACCCAGGCTCGCAGCACCCAGCATCGCTGACCCTCCTTCAGGGTAGGCTCCATGCTATGGCCGGAAACCCGCACGGGATGCAGCACCGAAAGCGGCGCCAGGGCCAGCCCCAGCGCCAGGAACGGCATCCAGACCTTCATGGTTCAGGCATTCAACGCGAGCACGCGCCCCTGGCCATCCTCCAGGGAAACGCGAACCAGCCGCGCCGGAGCGGGCACCACCGGAGCCAGCTTCTGGAGCAGCCATCGCGCCAGATCCTCGGGACCGGTGAGCCCCGACTCCGATAGCAATCGGCCCCCAAGGGGCTTCAGCAATGCATCCAAGGCCGCTTCCAGGTCGCGGAAATCCACCACCACGTCAAAACCATCGAGGCCAACCCGCTCCGCCACCACCCCCACGCGGTAATCGTGGCCCTCCCAGGCGCCGTCGGCCCGTTGAAAGACCACCGCCAGAGGGCGCTCCACCGCTGCCTGAAAGATCAATTCACGCATTCCAGACACCTCATCGAATGACATCCAGATCCTTGCCGTCCACGATCTGTCCCCCGTAGCCCGCCCTCAGTTCCGCCAGAAGCGTTTCCGGCGTGCAGCCCATGAGGAGCTGATGGTAGAGCACCAATTTTTTCGGCTGGATCTTCTGCGCCAACCTGGCGAGATCGCTGGAAGAGGTGTGGTAGGCCGCGTGATAGGCCCGCCATTCAGGCTTGCGCTTCTTCCAGCCCTCTTCGCAAAACACCTCGTGCACCAGGATATCGGCGCCCTTGGCCGCTTCCACCATGCGCTCGTCGTAGCGGGTATCGCCGCTGATGACGATCACCTTGTCCTGGGTCTCGAAGCGGAATGCATAGGCTTCCTTCCACTTCCCGTGGGATACGGGAAAGGCCACCACGCGCACGTAGTCGTCCTTGTAGATCTCGCCTGCCTTGAATTCCTTCACCTGGACCACGTAGGCCTCGGCGTGGCTGGGTTCGCCGCCGCGCAGGCGAATGTCGAGATCCTCCTTCCAGGCTTGCTGGATGTGGCGCGTCATGGCCCGGGTTCCCTTGGGACCATAGACCTGGAGCGGCTCCGTGCGGCCCATGACGCCGGGCGTGAAGATGAAATCCGGGTACCCCAGGGTGTGATCGGAATGCAGGTGGGTGATGAACAGACGATTGAGGTCCTGGGACCGGATGCCCGCCTGCACGGCGCGGCGCACCACGCCGGGACCGCAGTCCACGATGTAGGCGCGGGAACCGGTAATCACCGCCACCGCAGGCCCCATGCGATCGGGCTGAGGATTGGGATTGCCTGTGCCCAGAAGCACCACGCGCGTGTCCTGAGCACACAGAAAGCCCATCGTGAGGAAAGCCAGAACCCATCGGCGCATGCCTCACTATAGCGGCCCCTGGCGAGAGGTTGCGAGGGTGGCGATATGATGGAGGTTTCAATTCGTCGGGAGTGCCCATGCGCGACTATTCAACCCAGGCCGTTCGGCCCGAGGTGGAGCGGGAAGAACTGGAATTCGATGTGCTCTTCGTGGGCGGAGGCCCGGCGAATCTCGCAGGACTCTGGCGCCTGCTGGATCTCATCGAAGCCCACAACGCCCGCAGCTCCAAGAAGCTCGAAGGCCTCACCATCGGCCTCATCGAAAAGGCCGACGAGATCGGCGATCACGCCTTCTCCGGCGCGGTGCTCGATCCCGTGGCCCTCAAGGCCCTGTGTCCCGATTACCTAGAACGCGGCTTTCCCGCCGAGAGCCTGGTGCAGAACGAAGAGGTGTGGCTCTTCACCAGCGAGCGCAGCGGCTTCAAGTTCCCGCTCCTGCCGCCCTTCTTCCAGAATCACGGCCATCCCATCATCTCCCTTTCCCGCATGACCCGCTGGATGGCCCAGCAGATCGAAGCCCGCGAGGTGCCGGGGGTGGACGTCATGCTGCTGCCCGGTTTCGCGGGCATGAACGTGCTCTGGGAAGAAGGCCGCGTGGTGGGCGTGCAGACCGCCGACAAGGGCGTGAATGCCGATGGCTCGCCCCGCAGCAACTTCGAGCCGGGCAACCGTCTGCGGGCCAAGGTCACGGTGTTCGGCGAAGGCCCCAGAGGCCATCTGGCGCGGCAACTGGAGGAGGTCCTGCATCTGCAGCAGGATGCCCCCAATCCACAGGTGTTCGAAACCGGCGCCAAGGAGATCTGGGAAGTGCCCGAAGGCCGGGTGCCCGAAGGCTTCGTGCTGCATAGCGCCGGATGGCCCCTGAAAGAGGGCGAGGGCGGTGGTTCCTTCGTCTATGGCATGGGCGGCAACCGCCTGGCCGTGGGCTTCGTGGCCAGCCTCGACAGCGCCGATCCGTTCCTGGACGCCCACCTGCTGCTCCAGAAATTCAAGACCCACACCCGCATCCGGGAGCTGCTGGAAGGCGGGAAGCTCATCCAGTACGGCGGCAAGGCCCTGGCCATCGGCGGCCTCCACTCCATGCCGCGCCTGGCCTTCCCCGGGGGCCTCCTGGTGGGCGACGGCGCGCAAATGGTCAACGCCGCCCGGCTCAAGGGCATCCATCTCGGCATGCACGGCGGCATGGTGGCCGCCGAGACCGTGCTGGACGCCCTGCTGGAAAACGATTTCTCCGAACCGAGCCTTCAGCGCTATTCCAAGGCGTACCTGGAATCCTGGGCAGGCGACGAATTGCGCGCCTGTCGGAATTTCCACGCCACCGTGGCCCACGGGCTCACGCCTTCCGCCGCGCTGCGCCTGGGCCTCGCCCTGGTGAGCAAAGGGTGGGTGCCCGGCGACCCGTTGAAGGTCTCCACCGACGCCGCCGCCACGGTCACTACCGAGGCCTTTTACGGCAAGAAGGGGCTTCAGGTTCAGGAACTGGATCCCGGCGTGAAGTTCGATGGAGCACGGCTCATCACCAAGCTCGACGATGTGTATCTCTCCGGCGTCATGCATGACGAGCACCAGCCTGGCCATCTCAAGATCGTCAGGGGCCACGAGGTCTGCGTGGCCTGCTACGCCACCAAGGGCGCGCCCTGCACCACCTTCTGCCCTGCCCAGGTGTACGAAATGCATCCCGATGAAAAGGGTCGCGTGGAAAAAGTGGAAATCGCTTTCTCCAATTGCGTCCACTGCAAGACCTGCGACATCAAGTGCCCCGAAGGCAACGTTGTGTGGACGCCTCCCGAAGGCGGCGGTGGACCGAAGTACACGTTGTCCTGAGCGCAGGAGGGCCTCGTCCATGCTTGATCCTCGCCTGCTGGAAATCCTGCGCTGTCCTGGGGACCAGGAAGACCACCCCTGCCACGGCCTGATGGAAGCCTTGTCCGATGAGTTGCGCTGCCGAGCCTGCGGGCTCATCTATCCCATCCAAGAGGGCATTCCGGTGATGCTGCCCAATGAAGCCCGGAGGTGCGAATGAAGCTGGATCACGCTCAGGCGCAAGCCCTGCTGAAC
>JAJTBC010000296.1 GCA_021287085.1 Bacillota bacterium
CGACATCGCCGGCCCCATCGCCTTCCTCCTCAGCGATTGGGCCGTGGCCGTCCACGGCGAGATCCTCAACGTGAATGGCGGAACGGTGCTGTGCGGGTGACCACCGCTCCGAATCGTCCCTGAACGGCTCCAACTGAATTAGTCTGATCCCATGCTGTCCTTGCTGCGCATTCAGAACCTCGCCCTGGTGGAAGACCTCTCCGTGCCTCTGGAGGACGGGTTTACGGTGCTTACCGGCGAAACCGGCGCGGGTAAATCCCTTTTGGTGGATGCCCTTTCGCCGCTGGTGGGGGGGCGCGGAGATGGCGGGCTGGTGCGCAGCGGCGCGGAACGGGCCGTGGTGGAAGGGGTGGTGGAAGGCGCCTTCGAAGGCTGGAGCGCCTTTCTGGAAGGCAAGGGACTACCCCTGGAACAGCCCGTGGTGCTGCGTCGCGAAGTGGGCGCCCAGGGCCGCAGCCGGGCGTGGATCAATGGCGCGCCCTGCAACCTGGGGGATCTCAAGGAGGCGGGCCGCCTCTGGATGCGCCTCACCAGCCAGCACGACCACCAGTCGCTGCTCTCGGAAGAACGCCATCTGGCGCTGCTGGACGAAGCCCTGGGCCTGCGCCCCGATCTGAGCGCCCTGGCCGAAGCGGTGCGCGAAGCGGAAGCGGCGCTCAAAGCGCGGCGGCGCAGTGAATCCGAGCGGGAATCCCGGCTGGAGTGGCTGGCGGAGCAGCTCCAGGATTTCGACAAGCTGGCTCCCAAGCCTGGCGAATGGGCGCAGTTGCGGGCCGAGCGCGAGCCCCTGCGCCACGCCGCCCAGTTGGATCAGGCCTTCCGCGAAGGAGCCGAAGGCTTTCATGAAGGCGTGCCCAGCCTTCAGCGCGCCCACCGCGCCCTGCTGAAAACCTCGGCCGTGCTGCCGGAATTCCAGCCCCATCTGGATCGCCTGCGCTCGGCGCTGCTGGAATTGGAAGACCTGGAGATCCTCACCCAGGAACAGGCCCTGCACTGGTCCAAAGCAGGCACGGAGCGCATCGAGGCGGTGGAAGCGCGGCTCGCCATGTACGAGAAGCTGGCCCGCCGCCACCACTGCGAACCGGAAGAACTGGCCGACCAAGCGCGGCTGCTGCGCGAAGAGCAGCGCAATCTTCTGGCCGGAGATTCCAGCCTTCAGGAGCTAGAGCGCCAATTGGCTCGGGCCGTGGAGGCCTACCGCCAGGCTGCGGAGGCCCTTCATGAGCGCCGCGCCGCATGGATTCCCAAGCTGGAAAAGGAAATCCACGCCCGCCTGCAGACCCTCGGCATGAAAGGCGCCCGGCTCCAGGCGCGGCTTTCCCTGGCCCTGGAACCCGCCAGTCCCGTGGTCCACGCAGGGCAGAACGTGAAGGTATCTTCCATTGGTTTTTCGGCCCTGGCGCTCTGGATCGAACCCAATCCCGGCGAGGGTTTCCGCCCCTTGGCCAAGATCGCTTCGGGTGGCGAGCTGAGTCGCGTGATGCTCGCGTTTCTGGGTGCGGGCATGGCGCTTTCCGAGGATAAGAAGAGTCCCAACGAAATGCATGAAGGGGGCCTCACCCTGGTGCTGGATGAAGTGGACGCGGGCATCGGCGGCGAAACGGCCCTGGCTGTGGGCGATGCGGTGCGCGGGCTTGGGGGCCGTCATCAGGTGCTGGCCGTCACGCACTTGGCCCAGGTGGCCGCCAAGGCCACCCACCATGGCCAACTCTCCAAGGGCACTTCCAAAGGTCGCACCCGCAGCGAATTGGCGTGGTTGCAAAACGACGAGCGCATCCGGGAGTTGGCGCGCCTGTTGTCGGGTCATCCCGATGGCGCGGAGGCTCAATCCCACGCCCGCAGCCTGCTGGGTTCGTCGTGAACCTCGATCCAGCGGAACTGGAACCCTATCGCCAGCTTCACGGGGCGAGGCTCTCCCGGCATCCCGTGGCTGGGCCTTGCTTCGTATGCGAAGGCCGCTTCCTGGTGGAAGCCGCCCTGAGCGCGGCTGCGGAAGGGCGACTGAACGTGCTCTCGGTGCTGACGGGCGAAAAAACGACGATTACGATTTCCCCTGACATTCCGCATTTCGTGCTCGAAGAATCGGCTCTTCACGAGCTGGTGGGCTTCCCCTTCCATCGCGGCGTACTGTGCGCCGTGGCGCTTCCGCCCGAGCCGGACACGGAATTCCTGATGGCCGCCAACCGTCTCGTGGTGCTGCCTCACGTGGACAACGTGGACAACCTGGGCTTGGTGCTGCGCAGCGCGGCCGCTCTGGGCATCGATGGCCTGCTCGCGGGCCGAGGGCCGGGCCTCTTCGAGCGGCGCACGGTGCGCGTGTCCATGGGCGCGGCCTGGGCGCTGCCCGCCTGGCAGCGAGAGGATCCGTGGCCTTTGCTGGAAGCCTGGAAACGGCGGGGCGGCGAGATCGTGGGCGCGGCGCTGACACCCGAAGCCCAACGCATCCAGGAATGGGAGCCTGCTCCACGAACAGCGCTGGTGCTAGGTTCCGAGGCCCATGGCCTCGACGCGACCTGGCTACAGCGCTGCGACCGGCTCGTGCAGATCCCCATGGCGCGCCGCATGGATTCCCTCAACCTGGCCTCGGCCGCTGCCATCCTGCTGCATCACATGACGCAGGATCGAACAGAGTAAAGATGGAAACAGCATAGACAGGATGGACAGGATCAAAAACGGAACCCTCCTCTCCAGTCCCACCTTCCGTGCCCTTCTCCGCGGCTTTCCTCCATGACCTCCGCCTCTCCGTGGCGAATCGCTTTGAACTTGGTCCCTGGGATGGGATCATGGTCTGTTTTTGTTCTTTGGAGTGTGCATGGCTTCGTTTGATCTCATCGTCATTGGCAGTGGTCCCGGGGGCTACATCGGCGCGATCCGCGCGGCGCAACTGGGGCTGAACACGGCCATCGTGGAAAAAGATCCCGCGGGCCTGGGCGGCACTTGCCTTCGCCGGGGCTGCATTCCCGCCAAGACCTGGCTGGAAAGCGCGCATCGTTTTGAGCAGATGGCGAGCCTCAAGGACTACGGCATCGCGGGCGTGGACGTGAGCCAGATGCGCGCCGACCTCGCCACCATCGTGGCCCGCAAGAACAAGATCGTGCTGAAGAACGGCCAGGGCATCGAGTTCCTCATGAAGAAGAACAAGGTGACGGTGCTGAAGGGCGAAGGCAAGCTGCTTGGCCAGGGCAAGGTGCAGGTGGACGGCGAAATCCACGAGGCCAAGAAGATCATCCTCGCCACGGGCAGCGTGCCCAAGGCTCTGCCTGGCCTCGAAGCCGATGGTCAGCGGGTACTCAACAGCGATCACATCCTGGATCTTCAGGAAGTGCCCCCGCATCTGGTGATCCTTGGTGCGG
>JAJTBC010000303.1 GCA_021287085.1 Bacillota bacterium
AAGCTTGGGGCGCACACGGCCCAGGCTGGCCTCTCGAAGGGCTTCCTCGAAGGGCATTCCGCACTCCATGAGTCCCTTGGCCTGGGTGATGAGCACCAGACTGTTCTGCACGGCCACGCCGAAAAGCCCGATCATGCCGACAATGGAACTGATGTTCCACGTCTCGCCCGCCAGCCAAAGCGCCAGAAGGGCTCCAGCGAAGGCGTCCGGCAGGGTGGCGATGACGACTAGCACCTCGCGCCAGCGCTTGAGGGCGATGTAGAGGAGTCCCACCACGAGGGCCAGGGCCGCTGCGATGGCGATGCCCAGACGGCGCTGGGTCTCGCGGGCTTCCTCGATCTTGCCGCCCAGCTTCAGGAAGGTTCCCTCGGGGAGTTTCACCCCGGCCAGAGCCTGCTCGATGCGTTTTGCCGTTCCGCCAAGGTCTCCCGTGGTGCGGATGTTGAGCCCGATCCGGCGCTGGGCCGACTCGCGCCGAACCAGCGTGGGTGTGGAGGTCTCCTCGAAGCGGACCACCTGCCCAAGGGACAGGGCGCGACCATCCTCCAGGATGAGCGGCGTGTCCTTCAGGGTCTCCGGGCTCACCCGGCCATCGTTCGGAAACTTCACGATGCGCTCGATGCGCTGGGGGCCGTCGAAGCGGATCTCCGACTCCAGGCCCTGGAGGGCCGCCTGGAGGGTCTTGGCGACCAGGGGACGCGGCACATCCAGACGACGGACGGCCTCCTCATCCAGGGCCGCACGCCAGCGCGGCATGGGGTCCGGCGTATCCGGCGTCACGCTCCGCACGCCTTCGACCTTCAGGAGGCGTTCCCGCAGTTCCGGGAGTTCCTTCCGCACGGCTTCCAGGTTCCGGTTGAAGAGCTTCACCTGGATGTCGGCGGGTGTGCCGCCAATGCCTTCCGCGATGCGTTCCTGCATGGGGGTATTCACCTCCACGGGGAAGGGCATTTCCTCGGCGGCTTCCAGCACTTCGCGCCCGACAAGCTTTTCGTCGGCGTCCTTCGTGAGGATCACCATCACTTCGCTGTCCGTGATGGGGCAAGGGTCCTCCGTCACCTCGGCGCGGCCACTGCGACGGTAGACGGACTCCACACCGGGGACCTTGCGAAGCCGCTCGTCCAGCAACAGGTTGGCCTTGTCCACGGCCTCCAGGCTGCTTTCCGAGGGCACCTTCGAGAGCAACATGAACGCCCGCTCATCCAGGGTCGGAAGGAAATTCGTTCCAAGGCGGGTGGCCAACCAAAGGCTGGGGATGAGAAGTCCGAGTGCGAGGACGCGAACCAGAGGACCGTGGTGAAGCGCCCAATCCAATCCTGGTTTATAGACTCGCTTGATGGCGGTCACGAGCCGTGGCTCTTCCAGGGAAGCTCCCGGAGGCAGAAACCGTTCCACCAGGGCAGGAACCAGGGTGAAGGTGAAAACAAGGCTGATGGTCATGGCCGAGGCCACCGCCACCGCCAGGGGGGCGTAGAGCTTGCCCGCGATGCCGCCCATGGAAAGCAGTGGGATGAATACCGCCAGGATGACGAGCACCGCGATGAGGATCGGCGTGGCCACTTCGGCAGCCGCTCGGGTCAAGGCGACGCGCCGAGGTTCGATATGGTCCCGATGTTCATGCAGTCGATGGGCGAGGTTCTCCACCATGATCACGGCGGCATCCACCAGAAGACCCACGGCGATGGCCAAGCCGCCGAGGGTCATGGCGTTCAGGCCAAGACCGGCGAAGTGCAGTGGGATGGCCGCGCCGAAAGTAGCAAGGGGCAGCACCGCGAGCACCAAGGTCGCGCCCCGGAAGTTCCCGAGCAGGACGATTAACACGATGGCCACAAAGATCCCGCCCACCATCAAGGCAATGGTCACGCCGTTCAAAGCATGGGTTACAAGGTTGCCCTGGTCGTAGATGGTCTCCAGCTTCATGCCTTCGGGAAGGCCCTTCTGAAGTTCCTTGACCGCATCCCGCACGCCCTCGGCCACGTCCAAGGTGGCGGCGGTGGGCTGTTTCACGATGCGCAGACTCACATCCTCGTGGGCGTTGTGCCGCGCAAGGCCACGCCGGAAGGCAGGTGCTTCACGGATCTCTGCGACTTCTCCGAGGGTTACGGTTCCCTTGGCCGTCTGGACGCGCAGTCGGCGAACTTCCTCGGGGCTGGCGGCAAGGCTGCCGACGGACATATACCAACCCTTGTCCTGGATCTCCAGAACACCCGCCGCCAGATCCTGGTGGCTCTGTTCCAGCGCAGCCATCACTTTGTCCAGGCTCACACCCAGACTCCGGACCTTCTCGGGGACGAGCACGATCTGAAGGGATCGTTCCTGCCCGCCGAGTTTCTCCACTCGGGCCACGCCCGGAACGGCCTGGAGTCTCGGCACCAGCACCTGATCGGTGTGGTCACGCAGGCGCAGGGGATCGACCTTCTCTCCCTCCAGCACGATCTCCATGAGTTCATGGAGGCGTCCGGAAGCGCTGCTCATCAGGGGAGGGCGCGTCCCTGTCGGGAAGCTCCCAATCACCCCGGAGAGACGCTCGGCCACAAGCTGGCGGGCACGCCAGGGGTCGGTGTCACCCTCGAAGGTCACCACGGTCTGCACCAGTTCCGGCAGGACGATGGTGTTGACCCGTTTCACGCCTGGCATGCCTCCCAGAGCCTGTTCCGTGGGCTGGGCCACGGAAAGCTCCAGTTCGGGGGTGGCCCGTCCAGGACTCTGAATGAGCACGCTCAGGATCGGCAGGCTCATGTCCGGGAAGAGATCCCGCTTGAGATTGACGAAGGTGAGGATGCCCGCCAACCCCCATGCGATGCTCAGGGCGAAGATCCATCCCTTGCGTGGCAGCAGCCAATCAAACCAGCGGCGGATGGGAGTCCGATGCTGGGGCACGTAGACCGCATAAGGATCATGCGGCATGGTCGGATCCAATGGCACGTCAGAACCGTTTGGCAGGTTGGAATCAGTGGCCATGGCCTTCCTCCCCTTCCGGCTCGGAACGCTTCTGCTGGAACGCCTTCAGCAGGTAGGCACCCTCGGCCACGACGGTCTCGCCGGGCTTCAGCCCTTCGAGGACCAACACTTCGTCCTTGATCTCGACGCCCCGCTTCACGGGGCGGAACTCGGCCTTGTCCTTCTCAACAACGAAGACACCCCAGCGCCCATCCATCTGTTGAAGAGCCGCCTGGGGAAGGTAGATTCCCTTCTCCATGGGCACCTTCACCTCAACCGGAGTGCCGGGGATGGGCAGAGGTCCGCCGACGAACCGAAGCCGGAAACCCATCCGCCGCGTGTCCGCCGTGAGGGCCGTTGGCGTCCCTTCCAGGCGGGCCTTCCAGACCTTGCCGCTGGTGTGGCGCACTTCCGTCTCTGAGCCCGGATTCCAGCCCACCGGACCCGGCTGGGGAACTTCCAGCTTCACGATGGAAGCCTGGGCCGCCTGGAAGGTACCCAGTTCCTGGCCAGCTTCGACGCCCTGTCCCTTCTGGACCTTCCAGGCGACGAGCGAACCCGCAGAAGGGGCCTTCACCTGGAAGCTGGCACCCGCCTCTCCAGGCTTGAGGCCGACGGCCTCCAGTCCCAGGCGTGCGGCCTCTTCCTCGGCCTGGGCCGTTTCCGCTTCGCTACGAACGGTTTCAAGATCCCTTCGGGCTCCCGCCCCGGCTTTGTAGAGCTTCTCCTCACGAGCCAGTTCCGATTGAGCCCGCGTCAGTTTCGATTTGGCGGAAATCCACTCCGCCTTGAGGCGGGCCAGTTCGGGGCTCTGAATGAGGGCGAGGGTCGTGCCCGCCCCCCGGCCCTGTCCGGGAACGGCCACAAGCTGGCTGATGATGCCTTTGACCGGGCTGCTCAACACCGCCTGGGCCGCCTCATCCCCCTGGGCCTCGCCGGGCACCCACCGGGTTTCCACGCGGGCTTCCGACACCTTCAGCAGCTTGATGCCCCGCATTTCCTGAATTGAGATATGGGCTCCCTCGCCCGCCTCTCCGTGTTCATGCTCGTGTTTCTCGCTCTCCGCTTTCGCGGAGGATTTCTTTGAGCATCCAACGCCCGCTACGAGCAGCAGGGCCAGGGGAAGGCTCATGACGATCCGGTTCATGGGTTCACCTCGGGGAGCAGAGTCTGAAGTTCGGCCACCAGGAGGTGCTGCGTGTGAACGCGGCGAAGGGAGGCCATCTGGGATTCGAGCAACTGGCGGCGGATGGGCAGCGCATCCGAGGGACGTTCCCGCCCCTCCTGGAGACGCAGGCTGACGGCCTCCAGGGATTTCGCAAAGTCCGGAACGACGGTGGATGCAGGAGTCTTCTTGATGCGTGAGAAAGCCGATTCGGCGCGGGCATCCAGTTCTGCGAGCGCCTGTCGGGCCTCACCCTGGACCGCACGAAGCTGGACCTCGGTGTTCCGTCGGATCGCTGCGCTCTCGCCGGGACGCGGAAGACGAATGGCCATCCCAATTCGAGTGACCTTCTCGTCTCCCTCCTGGGCGTAGCTCCCCCGTAGGCTCCAGCGGCTGAGTGCCTGGGCCTCTTTCAGGCGGAGGCTTTGGGTTTCCAGATCCGCCTGGGCCAGGAGCGCCTTTCGCAGCGGGCTTTCCTGCAACCGGCGATCCAGATCGACCGTGTAGATCACCGGCACAGAGCCGGGCTCCGCCAGCGCCACGGGAGCGACCGGGAGGTCGGCCAGTGCCACCAGGGCACCCCAGGTCTTGGCTTCCTGAATTCTGGCTTCGTCCAACTCCTGCTGGACCTTGAGGCGTTCTCCCTCCACCAGGGAGACCTGGAAAGCGGGATCGGCACCGGCCTCCAGCCGTGCCTTGGCGGCTTCCAGCCAGCGGTCCACCGTGCCGAGATCGGCTTCGCGCAGGGCCACCAGACGGCCTGCCAGCCAAGCATCCAGATAGGCGCTTCTGAGCCGGAACTGCCCCTCTCGACGGGCGGCTTCGACCATCAGGGGATGAGCTTTGCCCAGGCTGGATTCGAGGGCTGAGCGGGTCCGAGGAGACAGGAAAAGGGGCAGATCGACCTCGAATCCCTTGTCGGTGCTCGTGCCGCTCCCTGGAGTCCGACGTGGACCGGCCAACAGTGCGACACTCGGACCTTCCCGAAGAAAGCCTTTGCTTTCCTGGAATTGGAGCCCGCGCTCCGCGAGCAGAGCCTCTGCACGCCATTGTTGGGGCGCAGGCCGCGCCTTGCCTTGGATGTCTTGAAAGGTGAGTGGAGTCTGGGCCGCTGCCTGCACGAACAGCAGGCAGGGCAATGCCCCGATGAATAGGGTTCGCATGGAGTCCTCGAAGGATATGGAGAAATTGGCTCATTGAGAGCCGACCCAATTACGTTATGGCAGGGTCATGCCCGAGGAGGGGCTTTCTCCGGTTCGAGGTCCAGGTTCAGGATGGGCCGAACGACAGTCTCTTCATAGACGGGCTTAGGGAGAGGATCCTGCGGCGGTGGAATAGGTGGGGTCGGGATCACAGCCGGGGCACAGTCATCCAGGCAGAGGATGTGCGGAGTGGAGGCAGCGCTGCGACCCGAATCATGGCAATGATCCTGTCCGGTGGTCGCCAGGAAGCTGGCGACCACTACGAGCAGGAGCATTGCGATCCACCGTCTCATGCCTGAACGCCTCCAAGATGCTTTTGGCGTTCCTCGTTGAGGCATAGACCGTGGTAGAGCAGCTTGGCCACGCACTCGTCCACGATGCGGTAGTGAATATGACTGCCGTGCCTGCGCGTATCGAGAATGCCCATATCGGCCAGACGGCGAAGCTGGTTGGACACCGCCGTTGGTTTCATGCCTACGGCATCTGCCAAATCACCCATGCACGGATCGTCCATGCTGCTGAGGGCGTGTAGAAGTCGAAGCCGGGTTGCGCTGGCCAGCACCTCGAAAATCCGCTCCAAGCTCATGGCGTCTCGCTCCGTGAGCAACGGACGGGACGGCAAGGGCGTTTTGGGGGGGCATGGTTCAGGGAGCATGGGGCACATTCCACGACTCAGTGTAGTCTTAAAGTCGGGCCGTGCAACGGGAAATTCGAGCAGGGATGCCCTTGGCTCATTCGAGGTGGAATTGAAACTCCTCTATGCGCTGGTACGGGCGGGTGGCGATTCAGAAGCACGAACCCAGCGTTCTTCATATTTCTTGGGCTTTGCCTTGACCACTCGTGGGCATTTTCGCCCCTTGCCCGGTTTATGAAGCAACTGTCCAATTCTGCGTTGGCGACGTTCCATCAGGCCATCGAACGGCTTTGAATCCCTGCTCTTGGCTGCCTGAAGCAGCAATTTGTCCTGAAGGAGATGCATTGACCGCACAAAACTGACCACGCAAGGCGAGGCGTTGACTCTGCGTGCGACCTCGGCCATCTCCTTCCTGACGAGGTTGTACGCAATGAAAGTGGCCCAGATTTCCTGCTTGATCATTTCAGGGCTGAAACTGCGCAGCTTGGGCGCACCCTGCGACATTGTAACCTTGAGTTCGCAATAACTTGTTTCGGTCTCCCATCGCCTGGCATACAAATAGATCAACTCTTTTGCTGAATATTTTTTTGAATCCTGGAGCGATGTCAAAAGATGAAATACATTTCCTTGTGAGTCTTTTGCACGTATCATCCGCATAGACCATTGCTGTGGCAATTCTGGATGCATTTTTTGAGCCTGTTTGCTGACCGACATCCTAACAATGGCATCATTTTTTGTTCCAGAAATACGTTCATATCTGAGATCTTTTCTGGCTGGAATCAAAAAATGACGATCATGGCCATTGTTGGTCAATCCAAGCAGAAGTGCCGCAGAAAAGAAACCCTTATCAAAAATGGTTAAAGAATT
>JAJTBC010000114.1 GCA_021287085.1 Bacillota bacterium
GCCCTGGCGGGTGCTGCGGCGGGAAATGCTGGGCGATACCTATCCCGACAAGGCCCTCGAAGGCTCCATCCGGCGCCTGCTGCTGGAAAACCGGGACTCCCTGGGCCTTCCGCGGGTGGATATCACCGCCAACTTCGTGCATCTCTCCGCCGGACCTTTCGAGGGCGCGGCGGAACTGGTGAACTTCTTCCAGGAACAGGCCCTCGCTCTCGACACCACCAAACTCTGCGAATACTGGGTGGAGCAGCATCAGCCCATCGCCCCCCTCGCGGCCCTGCTGGATCATGCCTCCTGGGATCTCTTCGGCGCCACCGAAGAACTGGACAGCCGCTCCGCCGTGGCCTATGCCCTGCTGCGGGAAGGGCTGCGCAGCGTATAGAAAGGGGGTCAGGAATGGTCGCCATGGCATGCCGCGGTGGTCGTTCGTGAACCCTTCCGTGTTGTTCTCCGTTTCCTTCGTGTCTCCATGGTGCGCTTTTCTGAAAGGGCTCTCCCATGCTTGATTCCTGGTTGAACCATCCCCATGCCATGCCGTGGCTGCTGGTCATGGCCGTGGCGGGCCTGCTCGGGTCCATCGGGCATTGCGCGGGCATGTGCGGGCCCGTGGTGGCGGCGTTCGGGTTGGCGCAAGTCAAGCAGGGAGGTCGGCTCTGGACACGGCACCTCCTTTTCCAGGGGGGGCGCATGGTCACCTACGCCATCCTCGGCGGCCTCATCGGCTTCCTGGGTGGATTCGCCCGCCTCCAGACGGTGCAAGACATGCACGCCTGCTGCCGTCCCGAAGGCCAGGCCCTCATCGCCGCCCAGGCGTGGCCTTGGCAGATCTGGGTCAAGCTGGGCGTGGGGGTCCTCATGCTCCTGCTGGGGCTCTTCATGCTCTTCGGGAAACGGGCCGACACGCTCATGGAATTCCGCCTGCCTGCGCCGCTTCAGCGTTTCCTGGGCCGTAGCCTCACCACGGGCGCGCTGCCCTTCGTGCTGGGTTTGCTCTGGGGCCTCATTCCCTGCGGCCTCGTGTACATGATGCTGCTGAAGACCCTGGAAAGCGGAAGCTGGCGCATGGGCGCGGCGGGCATGGCGGCCTTCGGGTTCGGCACGGTGCCTTTGCTGCTCGGCCTGGGCTTTGCCAGCACAAGGCTTAGTCAGGTTTGGCGAGCACGGTTGCTGCGGGTGGGCGGCCTGCTGGTGGCGGCCATGGGCGCCTGGATTCTCTACCAGGCCGTGGGCCTTCTGAGGTTGATGGAATGACCATGCTGCGCACGGAACAAGCTGAAGTGGTGATCACGGGGGCCGGGCCTTCGGGCGCGGTGGCGGCAGCGCTGCTGCGGCGCCAAGGCCACCAGGTGCTGGTCATCGAACGCGAAACCTTCCCGCGGTTCTCCATCGGCGAAAGCCTGCTGCCTCAGACCATGCAGTACCTGGAAGAAGCCGGGATGCTGAAGGATGTGGTGGAAGCGGGCTTCCAGTACAAGAACGGAGCCTCGTTCTCCCGGGGCGAGCAGCGCACGGCCTTCGATTTCCGTGACAAGTTCTCCGAGGGTTGGGGCACCACGTACCAGGTGCAGCGTGGCCGCTTCGACAAGGTGCTGGCCGATGCCGCCCAGCGCATGGGCGCGGAGATCCGCTACCGGCACGAGGTGAGGGACGTGTCCGTGGGCACGGCTCCCAGCCTCGTCGTGGCCGACGAACAGGGCCAGGAATACCGCGTGGAAGCCCGGCTCATCCTGGACGCCAGCGGCTTTGCGCGGCTGCTGCCGCGTCTGCTGAACCTGGAGCGGCCCTCGCGTTTTCCCGTGCGCCAGGCCTACTTCACCCACATCCAAGACCACATCGCGCCGGACGGCGACTTCGACCGGGCCAAGATCCGCGTGGCCGTGCATCCGGAATTCCAGGACGTGTGGTACTGGCTCATCCCCTTTTCGGATGGGCGCATGTCCATCGGCGTGGTGGCCGAACCAGCCTTCCTGGATCGCTACGAAGGCGATGAAATGACGCGGCTCCGCACGCTGGTGAACGAAGACCCCAATCTGCGCACCCTTCTGGCCCAGGCGGTGTGGGATACCCCCGCCCGCACCCTCAAGGGCTATTCCGCAGACGTGACCACGCTGGCCGGGCCGGGCTTCGCCCTGCTGGGCAACGCGGGGGAATTCCTCGATCCCGTGTTCAGCTCCGGCGTCACCATTGCCCTGACTTCCGCCAGCCTTGCCGCGGGCTGTGCCCATCGGCAATTGACGGGGGAAACCGTGGATTGGAACGCCGAGTACGCCGTGCCCCTGAAGCGAGGCGTGGATACCTTCCGCGCCTTCGTGGAAGCCTGGTACGAAGGCAGTTTCCAGAAGATCATCTTCCATCCCGCGCCGCCGCCCACCATCCGCCAGATGATCTGCTCGATCCTGGCGGGCTACGCCTGGGACGAGCGCAACCCTTACGTTTCCGAAATGCCGCGCCGCTTGGTTTCCCTGGCCAAGGTCTGCGCCTAAGCTGAAGAAAAGGAGTTTCCATGAAGACCATCGCCACTTCCAAGGCCCCTGCCGCCATCGGTCCGTACAGTCAGGCCAAGATCACGGGCAACCTGCTGTTTACCGCCGGTCAGATTCCCCTCGTTCCCGACACCATGGAGATGATCACCGGCTCCATTGAAGCCCAGACTCAGCGTGTGCTGGCCAACCTCGATGCGGTGCTGGAAGAAGCGGGCACCGACTGGAATCGCGTGGTCAAGACCACCGTGTTCCTCACGGATCTGGCGGATTTCGGAGCCTTCAACGCCATCTACGAAAAACACCTGGGCCAAGCCAAGCCCGCCCGCAGCACCGTCCAGGTGGCGGCCCTGCCCCGAGGCGCGAAAGTGGAGATCGAACTGGTCGCCGAGGTGTGACGGGAGCGGCAATAGCCGCTTTTGCCTGAACCTGTCCTTCCTAAACCGTCACGGTGCTGGCCGGGGCGGGGATGTCGAAGGCCAGGCGGCCGTGATCCAGGCCCAGTACGCGCTTCTTCATGCGCTGGATGAGGCTGCGGTCGTGGGTGGCCACCATCACGGTGGTGCCTGAGCCGTTGATGCGCTCGAAGAGCTGCATGATCTCCTGGGCCAGATCGGGATCCAGGTTGCCGGTGGGCTCGTCGGCCAGCAGCACCAGCGGATCGTTTACCAGGGCTCGGGCGATGGCCACGCGCTGCTGTTCGCCACCGGAGAGCTGCAACGGATGGCTGCTCAACTTGTGCTGAAGGCCCACCATCTTGAGGGCGCGGAAGGCGCGCTGCTTCTGCTCGGCGTGGCTGACGCCCAGGATCTTCAGCACGAAGGCCACGTTCTCGAAAACCGTGAGGGCCTGGATCAGCTTGAAATCCTGGAACACCACGCCCAGCTTGCGGCGCAAGAAGGGAATCTCCTTTTCCGGCATGGTGGAGAGGCGATGGCCCGCCAGTCGGATCTCGCCGCTGGTGGGCACCTGCTCCCGGAACAGCAGCTTGAGCAGAGTGGATTTGCCCGCGCCGCTCGGTCCTGTGAGGAAGACGAACTCTCCGGCTTCGATGTGGAAGTTCACGTCCGAAAGGGCGGTGTGGATGCGGCCGTACTGCTTGCCGACGTGGGTGAGCGCGATCATGGCACTAGTCTAGCGGGCACGTTGGGCCAGTGCGTCCTCCAAACTTCCCATTCGCGGTTCAGGCTGGGAGAATGGAGGCTTGGCTTGGGAAACACCAGGAGCTTTCATGAAATTCTTCATCGACACAGCCAATATCCAGGACATCAAGCGCATCAACGAATGGGGCATCCTGGATGGCGTGACCACGAATCCGAGCCTCATCGCCAAGGAATCGGGCAAACCCTTCGAGGCCATCATCGAAGAAATCTGCGCCATCGTGGATGGCCCCATCAGTGCCGAAGTCATTGGCCTGGAAGCCGCGCAGATGATCGAAGAAGGAAAGAAGCTGGCCAAGATCCACCGCAACGTGGTGGTGAAGCTGCCGCTGATTCCCGAGGGCTTGAAGGCGTGCAAGGCCCTGAGCGCCGATGGCATCAAGACCAACGTGACCCTTTGCTTCAGCGCCACCCAGGGCCTCATGGCCGCCAAGGCGGGCGCCACCTACGTAAGCCCTTTCATCGGCCGCCTGGACGACATCAACCTGGTGGGCATGGAGCTCATCGACGAATTGACCCAGATCTTCGCCAACTACGCTCTGGAAACCCAGGTGCTGGCCGCCTCCATCCGCAGCCCGCGCCACGTCACCGAAGCGGCTCTGGCCGGAGCCCACGTGGCCACCATTCCTCCCAAGGTCTTCGACCAGATGATCCAGCATCCTCTCACCGACAAGGGCATCGAGGGGTTCCTGGCCGACTGGAAGAAGAGTGGCCGATGAGCGTGCCGCTGCTGCTTTTCGCCGGATTTCTGGGCCAGGAGCCTCCCTTTCCGCTGAAGCTGCATCCCGCCGTCGTGATGAAGGCGGAGGCCACGGAAGAAGTGCCTCCAGCCGGTGACGAACCCGCAGAGGTCACGGAATCCGTGCCAGCGCTGGCTCCCGCCAAGGTGGAACCGGCCCATCCCCGCACGCCCAAAGCCTCCAAACCCGCCCGGCGCAAAGCCGAGCCCAAGGCTTGATCCCTCGCATTCAGGAGTTTCCATGTCCCTTCAGCAAAAGATCGAACGCCTCCGCACCAAGTACGAAGCAGCCCTGAAGGGCGGCGGCCAGGCCCGCATCGACAAGCAGCATCAGGGCGGCAAGCTCACGGCCCGCGAGCGCATCGCGGCCTTCCTGGATGAAGGCTCCTTCGAGGAAGTGGATGCCTTGATGATGAACCCCACGCCGGGGGAACAGATCCCTGGAGATGGTGTGGTGACGGGCTTTGGCCGGGTGGATGGCCGCCCGGTGGCGGTGTTCGCCCAGGATTTCACCGTGGTGGGCGGCAGCCTCTCCCTCACGCAGGCGCGCAAGATCTGCAAGATCATGGATATGGCCAT
The DNA here is from genome assembly GCA_021287085.1 of Bacillota bacterium. GTDB lineage: Bacteria > Acidobacteriota > Holophagae > Holophagales > Holophagaceae > JAYREN01. Next base: position 4,956 of record JAJTBC010000114.1, read on the forward strand.
GAAGGTGGGCTGCCCCTGCATCGGCATGAACGACAGCGGCGGCGCGCGCATCCAGGAAGGCGTGAACTCCCTGGCGGGCTACGCCGAAATCTTCTTGCGCAACACCATGGCCTCGGGCGTGATTCCCCAGATCAGCCTCATCATGGGCCCCTGCGCGGGAGGCGCGGTGTACAGCCCCGCCATCACCGACTTCATCACCATGGTGCGCAACACCAGCTACATGTTCGTGACCGGGCCCGAAGTCATCAAGGCCGTGACCCACGAGGACGTGACCAAGGAAGAACTGGGCGGCGCTTCGGCCCATGGCTACAAGAGCGGCGTGGCCCATTTCGTGGTGCCCAGCGATCTGGCAGCTCTGGCCCACACCCGTGAACTGCTTTCCTTCCTGCCTTCCAACAACATGGGCGAAACCCCCCGCCGGGCGCCGCTGCTGGATGTGCCCCTGGAAAACCCCGAACTGGATCAGATCGTGCCCGACGATCCCAGCAAGCCCTACGACATGCGCCTGCTCCTCAAGGGCATCGTTGATGACGGCCATTTCTTTGAAGTGATGGAAGGCTTCGCGGGCAACATCGTGGTGGGCTTCGCCCGCCTGGAAGGCCGCTCCGTGGGCATCGTGGCCAATCAGCCCGCCCACCTGGCCGGTGTGCTCGATATCGCCGCTTCCGAAAAGGGCGCGCGCTTCGTGCGCTTCTGCGACGCCTTCAACATTCCGCTCATCGTGTTCGAAGACGTGCCGGGCTTCCTCCCCGGCGTGAACCAGGAGCACCACGGCCTCATCAAGAACGGCGCGAAGCTGCTCTACGCTTTCTGCGAAGCCACGGTGCCCAAGCTCACGGTCATCACCCGCAAGGCCTACGGCGGCGCCTACATCGTGATGGCCTCCAAGCACATCCGCACGGATTTCAACTTCGCCTATCCCACGGCCGAGATCGCCGTCATGGGCGCCGAGGGCGCGGCCAACGTGCTCTACGTGAAGGAGATCCAGAAGGCCGATGATCCCGTGGCCAAGCGCGCCGAGATCATCGCCAAGTACAACGAGGATTTCGCCAACCCCTATGTGGCCGCTGGCCTGGGCTACGTGGACGAAGTGATCCTGCCCCGTGAAACCCGCAAGAAACTCGTGCGCGCCCTGGGCCTGCTCGAAACCAAGCGCGACGCCATGCCCCCCAAGAAGCACGGGAACATTCCCCTGTAGGCTGGCCTTTACGATTTTCGGGATCGTACGAGGTGCCCATGAAAGCCCATGCGCTCATTTGTCCGGTATGCGATGGAGAATCCTCACTGCTCGACGTGGTGGACTTCCATAAATCCTGTGAAGAGCGCAGAGGGATTTATTTCGATCTTTCAGGAATCCCCATTTATTATGCTATCTGCCATAACTGTGGATTTTGTTTTGCCCCAGAAATGGCAGCATGGTCGTTGGAGCAATTCGAGACCAAAGTATATAATCAACAATATGTCCATGTAGATCCAGATTATATTGAAATCAGGCCTAGAGAAAAAGCAACCGAACTATTATCCATGTTTCCAGGGGTAAATTCGTTCATCAAGCATCTGGATTATGGAGGTGGAAATGGGTTGCTTTCTCAATTGTTGAAGGCAGCTGATTGGAATTCAATAAGCTATGACCCATTCGTGGATAAAAATAAAAACATCAATTCGCTAGATAAATTCGACCTAATTACCGCCTATGAAGTATTCGAACATGTTCCTGATGTTGACAGATTGATGTCCAATCTAAATACATTGCTCAAACCCAATGGTCTTGTTCTTTTCTCTACACTTCTATCCGATGGCAATATCCATTCTAAACAGCGGCTGGAATGGTGGTACGCCTCTCCCCGCAATGGTCACATCAGTCTTTTTTCAAAAAAGAGCCTCGATTTATTATCCGAAAAATATGGTTGGCAATTAGCCAGTTTCTCAGATTCGCTACATCTTTTCTATCGCGTACTGCCTCCATGGGCGACTCCGCATATAACGTTGAATTATAATTTATAATTTAATCAATCGAATTCAATCTTCGAAAAAACGAGTTATTTGAATTTCGTGGCAACGGCTTCAAGAATCCGGTCCTTTTCAAATCCTGCCACGCAGCCCGGTGTTCCACCCTTGGCCACGTCCACGCAGGCGAAAGTGCCGTCCACATGATGGAAGCAGGGCATGGCGCCGCACCCGTTGTACGAAGTTTGAATGACCGTGGCGTTGGGGAAAGGACCCAGGCGCAATGCACCGGGGAAGCAGGTGTAGAGGCCAATGCAGGGTTTGCCGGTGGCCGCAAAGAGATTGATGATGCTCGAATCCACGCCGATGGCGTAATCGGCCAACGCGCAAAGGGCCAGGGTATGGGCCAGGGACGTTGAAAGGCGAGCCAAATTGTAGAGGCCTTCGAGGGAAGGAAACTGACCGGCCAGAAAAGCGTCGAGCTTATCCGCCATCTTGGGTGAATCCAGAAAACCCACGGCGTAGCCGCGCTCGACGAGGGCCGGAACCAGATCGAGCCACACCTGCTTATGGACGGTACGGAAGGGACTATTGGCCCTGGGGTGAATCAATACGAGTCGCTCGGGAATCTGGGGACGCAGTTGATCTAGAAGATTCGCGTCGCAGGCGAAGGTCGGAAGGCGAAGGGGTTGCGCATCGGTTTCCTGGAAAACGTGGCGATGGAATAGGGCATAGGCGTCCAGGCTTTGGGCCAAGGGATGATATTCGATGACCTTTTCCAGGAAGAGGTGAGCATCGGCCGACTGGAAGAACTCGAAAGGCATTGGAATCCCGGCCAACGCATCCACCGGATTCGGCTCGAAAGCTTTCAGCAGCGAATGATGGTCCCGGTGCGTCACGTACGTGATGCGGCATTCGGGGTTCAGTCGCTTGATGGCCGCCAAGGCGGGATAGGTGAAGATGAGATCACCGATGCCCCCGGCCCGAAACACCATGATGTGGCGGTAGGTCTGAAGTTTTTCGGCACGGAAAGGCTTGTAGTGGTTTTCCGCCAAGGTGAGATCGGACCCCGCCAAGAGGGAGGTTTTCTTGTGGAGCTTGAGGTGTTCGAGGAAAGCGCGGGACACCAGATGAGGCTTGAGGGCTTTGATTTGTTCGCCATCGACATCTAGGGACATCCGAAACCGGGCGACCGCATAGGCGTCCATGGGGTTGAAATCGAAAGAGGCAGAGGGCTTGGAATCAACCATGGTTCCTATCCTAGCGAGAGGGGCCAGGGAATAGAGCAGAGATGGCGCCCGTCACGGCAAAAACCACCCACTGAAATTTTTCAAAAAAACTTCTAAAGGTTCTTGGCCCTCCTTCCGAAGAGCTTTCCATCGGGAAACCCCCGACCCCTAACCCGGCAGCACGGATGCTGCCCAAGCCACATCACGGAGGATGTCATGGCTTCCATTCTGAACAACGTCGCTGCCCTTCAGGCTACCCGTCAGCTCGGCATCACCTCGCTGGGGATGCGTTCCACCATCGAGCGCCTGACCACCGGCAAGCGCATCAACCACGCGTCTGACGATGCCACCGGCCTCGCCACCGCCAACACCTACAACGCCGATGCCCGCATCGCCGCCGAAAAGCGCAAGCTGTCCAACCAGGACTACTTCAACGCCACCGCCAAGGATGGCTACCTGGAAGAAGCTACCAACCTCGTGCTTCGCGCCACGGAACTGATCGCGGGTGGCAACGAGAGCGCCGCCGAGTTGACCAAGGTCTCCTCCCTGGCTCTGGCTGCTGCCACCAAGGCCGGCACGACCCTCACCTCCATCACGGATGCCGCCAGCGCCAAGACCGCCCTGGACAAGATCGCCACCGATCGCGGCACCATCGCCGGTGACATGGCCACGGCCCAGTCCAACGCCAACCTCTATGGCATCGAGGTGGAAAACAAGACCGCCCAGATGAGCAACATCATGGATGCCGATATCGGCGCCGAAGTGGTGAACCTCACCAAGTGGCAGATCCTGAACCAGTCCGGTGTCAGCGCCCTGAGCCAGGCCAACCAGGCCAGCCAGTCGGTGCTCGGCCTCCTGCGGTAATCGGGCCCAGTGATCGCGCTTGGGGATGGACTCGCTCCATCCCCAAGCGCATATCCCAAGGAGAACTTCCATGGCCACTCAAGTTAGCCCCGTGGGCGGCTTGACGCCGGGGATGGCCCCAACCCTGCAGACCCAGGTTTCCTCCCCATCGTCCAAGCCCCTTTCTCATCAACCTGCCGGTTCGCGCGCAGAGGCTGCGCCCCGACAGGCCGTTGGCGCATCCAGGGACCAAGAGGAACTCAAAACCGCTGCCCAGGAAGTGTCACGGTACCTTCAACGCCAGCAATCCGATCTTCGTTTCATGGTGGATCAGGACACAGGCATTTCGTACTTCAAGATCATCGACCCCAAGACCCAGGAAACCATTCGCCAGGTGCCTTCGGAAGAAGTCATCACCATGGCGCGGCGTCTGAAGGACATGGAAGGCTCGAAGCAGGCTTCGGGCGTGTTGGTGGATGAAGAAGGCTAAGGCCTTCGATCTTCCAGGGAGGCAGCGATGGCGACATCCCTCAGCTTTCAAGGCGTAACCTCTGGGCTTCAGACCGACAAGCTCATCCAGGCCATCATGGATCGCGATGGCGTGGGCGTGCAGCGGCTGAGGGATCGCCAGGAACTCAACACCAAACGGGCCGAAGCTCTGCGATCCATGCGCAGCGCCCTCGTGGGGCTGGGGCTTTCCGCCTCGTCCCTGCAGGACCGCCTCAAGGGCAAATCCATCACCAGTTCCGACGCCAACAATACGTATGTGACGGCGACCGGCACCGGCACCGTTCAGGGCGCCTTCGAGGTGAAGGTTTCCTCCATCGCCACCCAGGGGCGCCTGGGGCCCCTGACCGTCGAAGATCCTCTGAATCCCGGTCAGCAAGTTCCCGCCCTGGTCATGGATGATCCCAATCGGGCCATCGTCACCGGCGGCGCAGGGGAATTCGCTGTGACGGGAACCGATGGCGTGACCAAAACCTTCACCCTGACGAACAACAGCCTCAACGGGCTGCGCGATGCCATCAATGCTTCCGGGGCCGGGGTGACCGCCTCCATCGTGAACACCGGCAAGGGCGCCAATCCCTACCAGCTCGTGGTCACCGCCAAGGAAACGGGGGCGGGGGTTACGGGCGGCGTGGTGACGCTGGCCACCCGCAATGGCACCACCGTGCAGTCCAGCCTGGGCGTCACGGAGGCGGGCCTTTCCTCCACCGGAACCGGCATCGGGCAGAACGCGGTGTTCTCGGTGAACGGCGTGGACATGGTCCGTCAGAGCAACACGGTGAAAGATGCGGTGGACGGCCTCACCTTCACGCTGAAAAAGGGCAGCCCCGACAACGTGACGACCCTGACGGTGGCCTCCGACAAGAGCGGCGCCGCCACGGCCGTGCAGGATCTGCTCACCAAGTACAACGACATCGTGAAGGCCTACAAGACGGCCAGCACCTCCACGAAGGACACCGATGGCGGCATCATCGCCGCGCCCTTGGCGGGCGACGGGGTGGCTCGGTCCATCATGAACGAGATGCGCCAGGTCATGGGTGGCCTGGTGGACGGTCTGGATTCGTCGAGCCCCTTCCGCAGCGGCGCGGACGTGGGCATCAAGCGCGCGGCGGATGGCACCCTGAGCCTGGATACGCGGGTTTTCAACGAGGCCATGGACAAGGATCCCGAAGCGGTGAAGCGGGTCTTCGCCTTGGCGGGCAATTCCACCCTGGGGTCCGTTTCCCTGGCGGGGGGCAGCGAGAAGACCGCCACGGGCCCCGTGGGCTTCAACGTCACCTATGCCGTCGGCGGCGCGGTGAGCGGCTCCCTCACCTACGGCGGGCAGACCTACAACAACCTCACGGGAACCAACGGCATGCTGAATGGCCCGGCGGGTTCGCCGCTGGAAGGCCTTCAGATCGCGGTGAGCGGCTCCGGCAGCGGCACCCTCACCATCAGCCGAGGCATCGGCCAGAAGCTGGATGACCTCATCAGCAGCCTCACGTCGTACAGCGGCTCCATCGAGCGGGCTCGCACCAGGCTGGATGATCAGAACCGAAGTCTCGCGGCGCGCATCGAGGCGGGCCAAGCCATTCTCGACAAGCGCCAGGCCGCCCTCACGGCCCAGTTCGACAAGATGGCATACACCATCCGCCAGATGCGCACCGCCGCCGGAGGCTTGAGCGGCCTTGGCTAGGGGCCCGTTGTGGTAGCGTAGCGCCATGGTTTCCGACGCTCTGAATCAAGCTGAAAAACATTTGAAGGCGGGTCAACTGATGGAGGCCCGCGCCATCCTGGAGCCTCTGCTGGTGGAGGCTCCTGAAAACGTACGGCTCCATCGCCTGTTGGCGGATCTCTATATTCGGCAAACCGATTGGCAGGGCCTTCGCAAGGAAATGGAACGGCAGCTGGGCCAGCATCCTCCCGACGTGGCGGAATACGAACGCAGCTACCTGAGCCTGCTCTTCGGCGAGATGCCCAAGGGTTGGGATCAATGGGAATCGCGCCTGCGCATTCCCGGCAAGGTTTCGCCCTCGCGCTCCTTCTCCCAGCCGCGATGGCAGGGCGAGACCTTCGAAGGCAAGACGCTCCTGCTGTACTTCGAGCAGGGCTTTGGCGATACGTTCATGTTCCTGCGCTATGCACCCTTGGTGAAGGCGCGGGGAGGCCGTGTGATGCTGCTGGCCCAGAAACAACTGGCCGCCGTAGCCGCCACGTGCCGAGGGATCGACGAAGTCATCGTCGATGGCCAACCGCTGCCGTCCTTCGATCTGCATCTGCCTCTGCCTTCGCTGCCCCATGTGTTCCGCACGGAACTCACCACCATTCCGGCGGAGATTCCCTATCTGGATGTGCCGGCAGCGGTGCCTCAGCGGGAGCGCATCGCCCAGCGACTGGCGGCTACCGAGGGGAAGATTCGCGTGGCCTGCGCCTGGGCAGGCAGTCCCAACCACGCCCGCGACAAGGAGCGTTCCATTCCCCGGAAGCTGTTCAAGCTTCTGGAAACCGTGCCCGGCGTGGCCTGGTACAGCTTCCAGTTCGGCGTGATGAACGAGCCGCCCCTACCCGGGCTCATTTCCATGGCTCCGGTGCTGACCACCTTCGCCGACACGGCCTATGCTCTCAGCGGCATGGATCTCGTCATCACCGTGGACACGGCCCTTGCCCACTTGGCGGGCGCCATGGGCATTCCCGTGCTGCTCATGGTGCATTTCCAGCCCGATTTCCGCTGGATGCTCCACCGCGAGGACAGCCCCTGGTACCCGAGCCTCCGCATCTACCGACAACCCAGCCCCGGTGATTGGGAATCCGTGCTGATGCGCATTCGACAGGATCTGAGCGAAGGATGACGGGAGGCCCATCCTGGGGGAAGCGGTCAGCTCGGCTTGTAGGCCTTGAGTGCTCGGCTGCCTTGGGCTTGGCGTTCCATGTCGAGGCGCAGCCCCGCCAATTCTTCCGAGAGATGATCGGCCCGTTGATGGAGTTGAGTGGCCAGCCGATGGGCCTTGGCGACGAGGTCTGGCCAGGCCGGACCCCGCTCCACATGACGTAGCGCCTCGTCGAAACGCCGTTGCCAGGCCTCGATGGCCTCCGCCTCAGGTTCCCCCTGGAGCAGGGATTCCAGGGCTTCGAGGACGACGGCGAAAGCGAGGTCGCTCACGCGGAAAGGCCTTCCAGGGAAGGAGCCTGCGAGGAAGGGGTGGTGGTCATTTGCCCCTGGGCAACCTTGCGCTGGTGGAGTTCTTCCCAGGTCTCACGCATTTCGCCCATCTGGCCGGAGATGAAGGCGAGGCGCTGCACATCGCCCTTCATGGCGGCATCGAACAGCACGTTCATCCATCCGTCGTAGATGCGGATGAGGTTGTTGACCAGTTCGCCCCCCTCTTCATGATTGAGGCGCTCTCGTAGTTCCACGATGATATCGGCCACGCGGTTGGTGTAGCGGCCTTGGGCCAGGGGCTCCCGGCGGGTCGTGGCGTCGATGAGGAGTTTCAGGAAACGCTGGCCCCCTTCCAGGAGCATGGCCACCAATTGCTCAGGGCTGGCGCCCTGGATGCGCTGG
>JAJTBC010000013.1 GCA_021287085.1 Bacillota bacterium
AGAGCGAAATCACGAAAGGCTCGGAAAGAACATCCGTGCCTTCGTGAAATCGCCTCTCTTTCTTTTCGTCTCTACCTTGTTTCCTCCCCTGATCGAGGGTGCGTAGGTTCCCTTTCGAGGATGAGCCTTGTCCTAGCTGCAGCCCGTGGTGCCGCCGCAGGTCTGGCATTTGAGGCAAGCGCCATTGCGGACCAGGGTCAGATGACCGCATTCGGGGCAGGGATCGCCGGTGTAGCCTTTTTCCCGAGCCGCCTGGTACGCGGAAACGCTCGGCTTGGAATGAGCGCTGTGCCCAATTCCGGGCTGCGGTTCCGGCACGGGAATCACGGCTGGAGCGGCCGCTTCCGGAAAGAGGGGCGTCATGCCGTCGGGTGCGGGCGCGCCCACCGCCTGGCTTTCCGGCTTCGAACCTCCGTTCAGCTTCACCAGCTGCTCAGGCTCCACCTGGGCGAGATCGTACCGGCTGAGGTAGCTGATGGCCAATTCCCGGAACACGAAATCGATGATGGAGGTGCTGAACTTCACGGTGTCGCTGCCCTGCACCATGCCGTTGGGCTCGAAGCGGGTGAACAGGAAGGCATCGCAGAACTCTTCCAGGGGCACGCCGTGCTGAAGGCCCATGGACACGGCAATGGCGAAGCAGTTCAGCACCGCCCGGAAGGCCGCGCCTTCCTTGTGGATATCCAGGAAGATCTCGCCCAAGGTGCCGTCTTCGTACTCACCGGTGCGCAAGTAGAGCTTGGTGCCGCCCACGGAAGCCGCCTGGGTGTAGCCACCGCGGCGATTGGGCAGCTTGCGGCGATAGACCCGCACCACTTGCTGGGTCATGGCCGCGGCCACCACCTGCGCCTTTTCGATCACGGGAGCTTCGTCGTCCGTGAGGGTTTCCAGGCCTTCCAGCAGATCCAGATTGGTGGCCAGGGGCTGGCTCATCTTGGAGCCATCGCGGTAGAGGGCCACGGCCTTGAGCATGTGCTTCCAGCTCTGCTCGTAGATGTCCCCCACCTGCGCCACGGTGTATTCCGCGGGCAGGTTGATGGTCTTGCTGATGGCCCCGGACAGGAAGGGCTGGGCCGCGCCCATCATGTGGATATGGCCCAGGGGCGCGATGTAGCGCTGGCCTTTCCGGCCGCACTTGTTGGCGCAATCGAAGATGGGAACGTGCTGATCCTTGAGATGGGGCGCGCCTTCCACGGTCATGGAGCCGCCGAGGGCCTCCAGGAAGGTCGCCACGAGTTCCTCGTTGAAGGCCATCTTCAGTTTTTCCACCGGCACCACGAAACTGGGATCGAAGGCCGTGGGCAGCTTGGCTTCCCATGCTGCGATTTCCTGCTCTGTGAAGCCTTTGGCCAGCAAGTCCTTGAGCCCCAGGCCCGGCGTGTCATCGGTGATGTACTGCCAGCCCACCACGTAGCGCTCGATGTCGCGGATCTGCTCGGCGGTGTAGCCCAGGCGCGTAAGGGCTTCGGGAATGGCGCTGTTCACCAGCTTGAAGTAGCCGCCCCCCGCCAGCTTCTTGAACTTCACCAGCGCAAAGTCCGGCTCGATGCCCGTGGTGTCGCAATCCATGAGAAGACCAATGGTGCCCGTGGGCGCCAGCACCGTCACCTGAGCGTTGCGGTAGCCGTGCCGCTCGCCCATGGCCAAGGCCTGATCCCAGCTCTGGCGGGCCGCCTCGATCAAGTGCTGAGGCACGCCCGTGCCACGCAGGCCCTTGGGCGAGATGGACAACCGCTCGTACTCGGAATCCGCTACGTTGTAGGCGGCCCGCCGATGGTTGCGGATCACGCGCAGCATTTCCTCCCGGTTGGGCGCAAACCCAGGGAAAGGCCCCAGTTCGCTGGCCATCTCGGCGCTGGCAGCGTAGGCATCCCCCGTGAGGAGAGCCGTAAGCGTCGCGCACCACTGGCTGCCTTCTTCGCTGTCGTAGGGAATGCCCATGCGCATGAGCAGCGCACCCAGATTGGCGTAGCCCAGGCCCAGGGTGCGGTAGTCGTAGCTGAGCCGCGCGATGGGCTCGCTGGGGAACTGAGCCATGAGCACCGAGATTTCCAGCACCATGGTCCAGAGCCGGATGGCGTGGCGATAGCCTTCCAGATCAAAGCTGCCGTCGTCTTTCAAGAACGCGCAGAGATTGAGCGACGCCAGATTGCAGGCGGTGTCGTCCAGGAACATGTACTCGGAACACGGATTGCTCGCGTTGATGCGGCCCGCGCTGGGGCAGGTGTGCCAGTCGTTGATGGTGGTGTCGAACTGCAGGCCCGGATCGGCACAAGCCCAGGCCGCGTGGTTGATCTTGCCCCAGAGGGCGCGGGCCTTGAGGGTTTTCAGGGTCTTGCCGTCCACGCGGCGGGTGAGCTGCCATTCGCCATCCCGCTCCAAGGCGCGCATGAAGGCATCGGGCACGCGCACGGAGTTGTTGGAATTCTGGCCCCCCACGGTACCGTAGGCTTCGCCATCCCAGGTGGTGTCGTACTGCTTGAGGTTGCGCTCGAAATCGCCCTGCTCCAATCGACCCAGGCACTGGGCCAGGAAGGCCGCGGGCACGCCGTCCTTCTTGGCGCGAGCCAGGGCCTTGCGCAGCTTGTCGTTGGTCTTGGGATCGGGATTCTGGGTGGGATCGCCTTCCACCGCTTCGCACAGCGCGTTCCAGTGCTTGCCCACGAAGATGGAGCCGGTGGCCATCATGACCACCTTGCGCTCTTCGGCCACTTTCCAATCCACGAAGGCCTCGATATCGGGATGATCCAGATCCAGGGTCACCATCTTGGCGGCGCGACGGGTGGTGCCGCCCGATTTGATGGCCCCCGCCGCCCGATCGCCCACGGCCAAAAAGCTCATGAGGCCCGAACTGCGCCCGCCGCCGGAAAGGGGTTCTTCGGCCCCGCGGATCTTGGAGAAATTGCTGCCGGTGCCCGACCCGTACTTGAAGATGCGCGCTTCGCGCATCCACAGATCCATGATGCCGCCGGGATTCACCAGGTCGTCGGACACGCTCTGGATGAAGCAGGCGTGGGGCTGGGGTCGCTCGTAGGCGGAGGTGGACTGCTTCATCTCGCCCGTGGAAGGCTCCACGAAGAAGTGCCCCTGAGCCGGACCGCTGATGCCGTAGGCGAAGTGCAGGCCCGTGTTGAACCACTGGGGGCTGTTGGGCGCACACATCTGCTTGGCCAGCATGTAGGTCAATTCGTCGTAGAAAGCCTGGGCATCCTCGCTGCTGCTGAAGTAGCCGTGGGTTTCGCCCCAATGCCGCCAGCAGCCCGCCATGCGATGGAACACCTGACGGGAATCCGTTTCCCCGCCTCCCAGCGCATCGATGCCCTTCCGGCGGAAATACTTCTGAGCCAGGATGTCCACCGCCACCTGGGACCAGCTCTCCGGCACCATCACATCCTTGGCCTCGAAGACCACGGAGCCATCCAGCTTGGTGATGCGGCTGGTGCGAGGCGCGAAAGGAATGCCCTGCAGCGCACTTTGGCCAGCCTGGGTGAAGTAGCGGGAGATCTTCATGGAACCGCTCCGAAAACAAGACGGGAAAAGAGACAAAAAACCGCGCTCAGGAAAGGAAGCTCACGGAAAAACCCCACGACTCCTATTCCTGGCGACTTCGATGGCGATGAAAGAGAACCGCTAGTGATTGTGGGAAGGACCAGAATCACCCCAACATCTTGGGGTGTCAAGGTGGTCCGAGCGGATTTTTGGCGCCCTTCCCAGGCCCAATACCTAGCCCTAGAAAACGAAAGGGTTATCCATCTGCTATGGTGATTCCAAGCCGGGCCCCATGCATCGGTCCCCGTCGAACCTGGTCAGGTCGGAAGAAGCAGCCATAAGACGAAGGGTCGAGTGCCGTGGCAAGCCCGGCCCCCTTGTGTCTGCGCCCATGTCGATCTTTCCTTCTCCTCCCACCTTTCCCAAAGAGCACGGCGCCTACGCCCAATTGGGCATTTCGCTGGCGGCGGGCCTTTCCCTGGCCCCAACCGGCTCCCAGGGCTGGGCCCAGGCCCTGGCCTCGGGGCTCGTCTTTCTGGCCAGCGATCCCCTGCTGGTCTGGGCCGGGCAACGCACCGGCAAGGGCCAGAACGCCCAGCAAAGCCGCGCCACGGCCCGCCTTCAGTCGATTCTCTACGGCCTCCTGCTGCTGCCCGCCCTGGTCTGGGCGTGGAAAGGGGCAGACCCGTCGGCCTTTCTGGGCGCTCTGCCTTCCCTGGGCTTTGGCGCCCTGCTGCTGGCCCTTTTCCTGAAGCGGCGAGAACATTCGCTGCCCGGTGAACTGGCGGCCGCTTTCGCCTTTTCCTTCACGGCCCTGCCCGTGGCGCTGCTGAACAGCGTGAATCCCCGTGCAGCTTGGCTGCTGGCTCTTTCCCTGGCCGCCCTTCACGGACTCGGAACCCTGCTGGTGCGCGGCATCTTGTGGTCCCGGAAGGCCCAGGAGGCGCGGGGACCGCGCCTGGTGCCCGTGGCCGCAGGATTGGCTCTCAGCGGCGCCCTGGCCCTTTCGGGCCTACCCAAGTGGAGCCTCCTGGCTCCCCTTCCTCTCACCCTCGCGTCCCTCGTGGTGCTCGTGCGGATGCCCCACGCCCGCCATTTCCGCCCCATCGGCTGGGCGCTCACGGCGGGAACGATCCTGGGCATCGCCGTGGTGCGGCTGGCCTTGGGTTGAAGCGGCACTTCAGGTCGTGCTTCGCACCACCAGCACATCGCAGGGCGCGTGCTTGACCACCCTGGCCGCCGTGGAGCCGAAGAGCAGCCGCTCCAGCTTGGAATGACCCACCTGGGCCACCACCAGCAGCGAATCCGGCGTGGCAAGGCCCACCAGCTCCTCGGCGGGACTGCCCCACACCACGCTGCGCTCGGCCCCAGGAAAGCCCCGTGCCCACTCCTCCAGATGAGCGTCGGCCACCGCCTCCATCTGGTTCAACCAGGCGGTGTCCGGCAGCGCCAACTGTGCTTCCGGCAGGATCGACGCCGGAGGCTGGAGCACATGCACCACCTGCAGCGGCGCTCCCAACCGATGGGCCCAGGCCGCGCCTCGCGCCAAGGCCTGCTTCGAAGCCTCTGAAAAATCCACTCCGACGATGACGCGCTCGATCATGACAACCTCCGCATCCATCCCTCAAGATAAGCCTCCGCGAAGGATTCGCAAGCCGTTGCGGGGCCCTGCCACGTGGGCCGGAGAAGCTGTCTCGACGGGGGCATCGGCTGCGCTGTGACATTTCCAGCCTTGCTAGACTGAACGCATCTTTCCCGGAGGTTCCATGCGCGCTTTGCTTCTCGCTCCTCTCGCTCTGCCGTTGGTGGCCCAGGAGGTGCCGACCACGCTGAAGGATCAGCAATCCCTGGCGGTAACCATCTACAATTCGAACCTGGCGCTGGTGAAGGATCAGCGGGAAGTGAAGCTGGGCAAGGGCCTTCAGGCCCTGGCCTTCCAGGAGGTGTCGGCCCAGATTCGGCCTGAAACCGCTCTGCTGCGCAATCTCACCGCCCCCAAGGATTTCTGGGTGGCCGAGCAGAACTTCGATTTCGATCTGCTGAGCCCCGCCAAGCTGCTGGAGAAGTACGTGGGCCGCAAGGTCACGGTGGTGCGCACGCAGCCCAACGAGAATGGCGCGGGCGCCAAGGAAATCCGCGAGGAAGCCACGGTGCTGGCCACCAACAGCGGCGTGGTGCTGCAATTCGCGGATCGCATCGAAACCTCCGTGCCAGGCCGCCTGGTGTTCCCCCAGGTGCCGGAAAACCTGCGGGCTCGCCCCACCCTCGTCATTTCCTTGAACAGCGGTGTGGACCGGGCCCAAAAACTCGAATTGAGCTACCTCACGGGGGGCTTGAGCTGGCGGGCCGACTACGTGGCCAACCTTTCTCCTGACGAAAAGGTGGTGGATCTCAGCGGCTGGGTGACCCTCACCAACCAGAGCGGTGCCGCCTATCCCAACGCCACCTTGCAACTGGTGGCGGGAGATGTGAACCAGGTGCCCCAAGCCAGAACGTACGGCGGACAGGACAAGACGAGAGTAATGATGGCGATGGCGCCTGCTCCTCCTGAGATGAAGGAAGAAAGCCTTTTCGAGTACCACCTCTACACCCTGGACCGCCCCACCACCCTCAAGGAGAACCAGACCAAGCAGGTGGCGCTGCTATCGGCTTCCGGCGTGCCGGTTTCCAAGGAATACCTGCTGCATGGCGAGCCTTACTTCTTCCAGCAAAGCAATGTGGGCGAAGTGGTCGACAAACTCAAAGTGGGCGTGTTCGTGGAACTCGAGAACCGCACCGAGGCCAAGCTGGGGATGCCGCTGCCCAAAGGCGTGGTGCGGGTTTACAAGCGGGACAGCGAAGGCCGCGCGCAGTTCATCGGCGAGGATTCCATCGATCACACACCCAAGAATGAAAAGGTGCGCCTCAAGCTGGGCGACGCGTTCGATATCACGGCACGGCGCAAGCAGACCGACTACAAGAGCCTCGGCAAGCAGGCCCCCTGGCGCAACGTGGTGGAGATGGCCTTCGAGGTGGAAGTGAAGAACGCCAAGAAGGAACCCGTCACGGTCTCCGTGCTGGAGCCCCTTTTCGGCGATTGGGAGATCGTGCAGAAGAGCCATCCCTTCACCAAGGAAGCCGCAGGCACCGCCCGTTTCAGCGTGAGCGTGCCCGCCGAAGGCAGCTCCACCCTCACGTACCGCGTGCGCGTGAAGTGGTGATCACGAAACTTCCGGCCCTCTAACGACGAAGCGCCTGCATGATCGCAGGCGCTTCGTTCATGGGGCGACGGATTCTAGGCGTCCGTTTCGACCACCTTCTCCAAGGCCTTGTGCTCTTCCACGAAGAAGTCGATGGCCTTCTTGAGCGACGCTTTCATATCCACCTTGGGGTCGAAGCCAAAGGTCTCGCGCATGCGCTTGATGCTGGGCGTGCGGCGCATGACGTCCTGGTAGCCCTTGCCGTAGAACTGGCCGCTGCCGGTTTCCACGGTGCGCCCTTCGGGAATGCCGCGCTCGATGCGGAAGGGATGCTCCTTCCAGATCTCGATCATCATCTCGGCGATTTCGCGCACGCTCTTGTCGTTGGCGGGATTGCCGATGTTGAAGATCTTGCCGTCGGCCCTGCCGCCTTCATTGCGCAGGATGGCCATGAGGCCGTCCATGGCGTCGTCCACGTCGCAGAAGCAGCGATGGGCGTGGCCGCCATCCACCAAGTTCAGGGGCTCGCCGTTGAAGAGGTTCCAGCTGAACTGCGTCACCAGGCGGCTGCTGCCTTCCTTGGCGGTGTTGAGGCTGTCGAGCTTGGGCCCCATCCAGTTGAAGGGCCGGAACAGCGTGAACTTCAGCCCTTTCTGAAAGCCGTAGGCCCAGATCACGCGATCCAGCAGCTGCTTGGAGGTGCTGTAGATCCAACGATTCATGGGGATGGGGCCGGTGATGAGAGGGCTGGATTCCTCGTCGAATTCCGGATCGGTGCACATGCCGTACACCTCGGAGGTGCTGGGGAACACGATGCGCTTGCCGTACTTCACGCACTGGCGCACGATGCGCAGGTTTTCCTCGAAATCCAGTTCGAAGACCCGCAGCGGATCGGTGACATAGACCTTGGGGGTGGCGATGGCCACCAGGGGCAGCACCACGTCGCACTTCTTCACGTGGTACTCGATCCATTCCTTGCTGATGGAAATATCCCCTTCCACGAAATGGAAGCGTGGGTTATCCAGATGCTCAGCCACTTTGTGGCTGCCCAGATCCATGCCGTAGATCTCCCAGTTCGTATCGCGCAGGATGCGATCCGTGAGATGGGAACCAATGAATCCGTTCACGCCGAGAATGAGAATCTTCACAGGACACTCCGCCAAGAAAGGCTTCAGTGTAGCAGTCTAGGGGAAGGAGGATCGCCGGACCCGGACCCAAAGAATCCGGGCAAAGCCATGGAGGGAGCGCCTTGCCTCACTCGAAGCGCAGGGCCTCGATGGGATCCAGTTTGCTGGCCTTGGCCGCAGGGTAGAGACCGAAGATCACGCCGATCAAGGCGGGCACGCCAAAAGCCGCGAGAACGGCCCAGAGCGGGATGCTGCCCGCCACGCCCAGCAGCGCCTTGCCCAGGGCCGCCCCGGCCACGAAGCCGATGACAATGCCCACGGCTCCGCCCAAGACCGCCAGCAACGCAGCCTCGATGAGGAACTGCAGCAGGATGTCCCGCCGCTTGGCGCCTACGGCCTTGCGCACGCCGATCTCGCGCGTGCGCTCGGTGACGCTTACCAGCATGATGTTCATGATGCCGATGCCGCCCACCAGCAGGGCGATGCTCACCATGCCGCCGGCCACCGCGCCGATGATGCCCGTGATGTTGCCGATGATGGAAGCGATCTGCTTGGGGCTGAACACCTGGAAGCCTTCCCGCTCCTTGGGCTTGAAGCCCTTGATGCGGCGCAGGGAATCCTTCACCAGATCCGCACCATCGTCAGCGCTGAGGCGCGGGTCGATGCGGGCCTGGAACATCAGCTGTCGGCGCTGCAGATCCGAAAGCATCGCCATGCCCGTGGAAAGCGGGATGAGCACATTGCTATCGGGATCCTGGCCCATGGTGGTGCCCTGTTCCTCCAGCACTCCGATGATCTCTAGCGCCAGGGTGGGCGTCTGGATGACGCGGCCGATGGGATTGCCCTTGATGGCCAGTTTGTCGAGCACCTTGGGGCCGACGATCACCACCTTGTTGCCCAGGCGCAGATCGGCGGGCACGAAGTTGCGGCCCAGGGTCAGGGTCAGGCCATTCAACTCGATGTACACGTCGTCGGTCATCACCATGCCAGTGGTGGTGGTGCGGCCGTTGGCTTTCAGTTCGGTGCTGGAGAAGAAGATGGGCGACACCTGGGTCACGGCGGGCTGAACCCGCACCAGGGCTTTCATGTCGTCGAGGGTGAGATCGCGGTTGCGAACCTTGGAGAATTCATCGAAGGGGATGTCGTGGGGCATCAGCGGCCGCACGAAGAGCGTCTGGCTGCCCGCCCGCTCGATCTGCTTGAGGATGCTGCGTTCCAGCCCCCGCACCAGGCTCACCACGATGATGACGGCGGCCACGCCGATGATGATGCCCAGGGTCGTGAGGGCGCTCCGCATCTTGTTGGCGCGAAGCGCCTTCAAGGCGGCCTGGAAGGGCTCCAGCACGCTGATCACTTCGACCCCTTGCGCTTCTTGGCTTCCTCCTCCAGTTCCTGATCGGATTTGGAGCGCAGCTTCACGGTGGCTTTCGCCTTCATTTCCTTGAGTTTGCGCACGGGGCCCGTAAGCACGGTCTCGCCTTCGCTCAAGCCCTCCTTCACTTCCAGGAACTGGGTATTGGCGATGCCCGTTTTCACGGTGCGTTCTTCCGCGTGGCCCCCTTTCACCACGAAGGTGACGTTGCGGCCTTCGGGGCTCAGCAGGCCGCGCTTCTGGGCGTCTTCCAGCGAACCTTCGCGCTCCAGCACCGACTGCAAGGGCACGCGCAGCACGTTCTTGGCTTCGTTGGTGAGGATCACGGCGCGGGCGCTCATGCCGGGGCGCAGCCTGTCAATTTCGCTGCTCTTCATGTCCAGCGCCACCTTCACGCGGTACATGTTGGCATCCTGGCCCACTTTCTCGGCAGCGGTGGCCACCTCGAAGACCTTGCCAGGAAACACGCGGCCCGGCATGGATTCCACCGTCACCTGGGCCAGCTGCCCCACCTTCGTGCGCACCACTTCGCTTTCGTTGACCTTGATCTCGGCGATGATCTCGCTCATGTCGGAAACGACCATGAGCGTGGCGCCGGGCAGGTTGCTTTGGCCTGGAATGGCGGTTTCGCCCTTCTCGGCCTTGAGGCCCGTCACGCGGCCGGAAATGGGGGCGCGCAGCACTGTCTTGGAGAGGGCATCGCGCATGGCCGCCACGTTGGCCTGGCTCTGCTTGACGCCCGCCTGCCCGCCCTGATAGGACAACTCCGCACTATCGCGACTCAGCTTGGCTTGGCGGAAATCCTCGTCGGAGATCAGCCCCTGCCGCGCCAGGGATTCCATACGGCGGAAAGTTTCCCGCCCCTTCTGCAGGGCCGCATCGAGGCGGGCCGTATCCTGTTTCTGGGCTTCCAGCATGGCTTCGGCACGGGTCAATTCCTGCCGCAACCGCTCCTGGTCGATGGTCACGAGCATGTCACCGGCCTTCACGTCCTGCCCGTCCTTCACATGCAGGGCCTTGATCTCGCCCATGACGGAAGTGCCGATGCTGATCTTGACCATGGCCTGAATCTCACCGCTGGCCGTGATGGTTTCGCGAATATCACCCTTGGTGATGCGATCCCAGGAATAGGTGTCCGATTCATCCTTCTTGCCGCCGAAGGCCAGCGCCAGAACGAGGATCAACACCAGGCCTGAACCTAGGCCCAACAAGAGTTTCGTGCGTTTGGTCATGAAAAGAGCCCATTGAAGAAGTGGAAGAGGAAGCCGAAAAAGCCCATGAGGCCGACCACCAGGGCCGCCGCCCAGGTCTTGAGGCGCAGCGTGTGGCGGGCCGCTAGGAAGAGCACCACGAAAGAAAAGAGATAGAAGGGATCGAAGATGCCGACGAGGCCCCGCAGCCATGGATTCTCCAGATGCATCCAGAAGCCGGGATTGGAAGGTGCCAGACTCGCGTACGACGCGGCTCCACCCACGGGACGCACGAGGCACACGATGCCCGCCAAGAGCGCGATGGGCACCATGGAAAGACCGTGCACCACCGTGGCGGCCCAGGCGTGCTTGAAGGTCACCTCTTCATCGGTGCCGCCGAAGCGCGTGAACCCGTAAAGGATGCCCGCCATGACGAGGAAGATCAGCGGAGTAATAAAAATGATTCCCAAAGCGCTTTTGAGGATGGGCTGTCCTGACGTGGCCGCCTGTTCCATGGCCTTGTCCATGGCATCGGCGGGAATGGCCATGTGGAAAGCCTGTTCCATGACCTCCATCTGGTGCTTGACGACGGCCTCCATATCCACCTTCGCGGCCCACACGAGACTGGCGAAAAGAGCCGTGCCGATGACGAGGATCAGCGCCCCCACCCACGCGGGAGACAGCCTCAGATGCTGAAAGACCTTGGTGGGCTCCGTGAACACGCCCACCAGTTGATCCCATACGCTTTGAGGCGCCGCCTGCACAGGCGCGGAACCGGGTGTTTCGCCATAGAGATTGGGAGTGGGCGACTCGTTCATGGAAACCTCAAAGAAACCTGCAAACAGCATAGCGCCTTGAAAGGGGCGGCGTTCGCAAGGGGTTCAATCGTCATGGGAAACCGACGAATGGGTGAAAGGCCCTGCCCTGCGGTTTCCATCCCCTTCGGCCACGGCGCGTATGCTTAAGGACATGCGATACATCCTGCCATGCCTATTATCCGCATTCCTGGCGCTGCCTCTTTCCGCCCAGAACCGCATGCAGTTTGGTTTCCATGCCGGCGCGGTGAGTTTCAGCGGTGCAGCCTTGGATGGTCTCCCAAAGACTTTCGCATGGATCGGGGGTCAGGTCCGATTCGATCTACGGGAAGGCCATGTGCTCCAGGCAGCCCTGGGCGGCACAAGAATGGAAGCGCGACCCACGCAGGTCTTCCACCTTGACGCGGGCTACCACTATGAAGCGCCTTTGAGCATTTCCATGAACTCTACGCAGGTGCAGCTCAGCGCCGAGTACCACTACTTTCCCTCCCAGGTCATGGGCCAAGGGTTTCACGGCTTTTGCGGCCTGGGGCTCGCCCATTCGAATGTTGTGAAAGAACTTCCCGAACACTTCGATATCCCGCGAACCACCGAACACTCGGCGCTGAACCCTTTGGTCACGGTGGGGTTCGGCTATCACTTCACCCGCGCCATCGGCGTGAGTCTTCGCATGAGCAGCTTCCAGAGCGCCTTCATCGGCACCCAGGTGGATCCCGTGAAGGGACAGCTCAATCAAGGCATGAGCCAAGTCACGCTGGTGACGCTGACAACCAGTTTCTATTTCCGTTAGCGACGCGCATCCACCATCTGGATGGGAGCGTAGCGACTGATGGGCAGGGAAAAACGATCGCCCGTTTCATCACCCCACCCTTTGAGCCAAAACCCTTGCCCCTGCGAAGCATCAAGCAGTACCTGCGAGGAATCCATGCCTCGATAGAATCCCCGGGGCTGAAGAACCATGAAATCATTTTTGATGGCCACCAGCACACTCTTTCGCTCCAGGATCTGATTCCTCAGGGCCGCTCGAGTCAAGGCTTGCGGC
>JAJTBC010000022.1 GCA_021287085.1 Bacillota bacterium
CAGAGGTGCCCAGCCCCGATTGGGTGGTCATGTTCACCACCGCCACGGGTTTGCCGCCGTACTCTGCCGCGATGCCGCCCGTGATGATCTCCATGCCTTCCACCTGCGAAGGATCCAGGCTATTGGAAAAGGTCGTGTTGATCTGATCCGTGACGGGAATGCCATCCACCACGAACATCACCTGCCCGTGGCTGCCCCGGAAATGGAAGCGCCCATTCTCGTTCTGGGTGAAGCCAGGCGTGGCCAGCAGAATGGATTCCATGGCCCGGCTCTGCACCGCGGCCGGAGCCAGTTCGATGGCGCTCTTGTCGATATCCAAGTGGGCGCTGGGATGCGCTTCCACCAGGCCCAATTGTTCCGTCACGGCCACCGTGGCGCCCAGGGAAGCCAGCATGACATTCAGATGGGCAGGCAGCGTGGAGCGCAGCTTCACATCCTGATGCCACAGGTTGAAGCCCGGCGCCGTGGCCTCCAGGTGATAGTCGTTGAAAGGCACGTTGGGGAACGCAAAGCTGCCCTTGGCATCGGTCAGGGCGGTCTGGCGATGACCCGTCACCTGGTTGAAGAGCGTCACCCGTGCCTTCGCCACCGAATGGCCCTGCTCGTCGCGCACCTGCCCCGTCAGGCTGGCGCTGGCCGCCGCCACAGCGGGAGCCGCCGCGAGCAGGCACAGGAACGGGGCGAAGCGGAAAGCACGAAAGAGCATCAAGACTCCCAAAGGGAACTTCTTTTCTAATAGAAATTATTTCTATTTACAAGGCCCCTTTCGGGAACCTGCGAGAATGACCCCATGAGTCACACACCCCTGCGCCTCTACCACAACGCCCGCTGCTCCAAGAGCCGTTCCGCCTGCGCCCTGCTGGCCGAACGAGGACTGGAACCCGAGATCATCGAGTATCTGAAAACGCCGCCCAGCCCCTCCGAACTTCGCGAACTGTGCGCCAAGCTGGGCATCGCGCCCTCGGCCTTGGTGCGCCGAGGCGAGGCCCTTTTCCAGGAACAATTCGCCCAGCAGACCCTCACCGAGGACCAGTGGTGCGAAGCACTCAGCGCCCACCCCATCCTTATCGAGCGCCCCGTCTTCGTGTGCGGAGATCGGGCCGTCATCGGGCGCCCGCCGGAGCGGGTGCTGGAGCTGCTGTGACCGGCCTCCTGCTCGCGGCCTTTCCGCCGGAGTTGGCGGATCTGCGGGATGACCCGCCGCCGGGCTGGCGAATGGCCTGCACCGGCATCGGCGCTCTTCAGGCCGCCCTCGCCACGGCCCACCTGCTGGAAGAGCATCGGCCTGATCGGGTGATCTTCCTCGGCACCTGTGGGGCCTACGACGACCGCCTTCCCCTGCTCTCCTGTCTCTGGGCCTCGGAAGCCATCGCGACCTCCCTCAGCGAAGCCCGCCGCGAAGCCTACCGCCCTGCCCCGGAACGCGTTCGCTGGGCCGCCACCTTGGATCATCCAAGGCCCGATGCCTGGCCCCTCTACCCCGTGGCGGTTCCTCCTGCCATCACGCGAACCTTCGAAGGCGCGGCCCTGCTGGCGCCCCTGGCTCCTGCGGAACACCTGGAACTCACCGGCATCTTCGCCGCCTGCCACCAGGCTCAGATCCCCGTGGGCGCGGCCCTCACCGTAGCCAACCGCGTCGGGCCCCAGGCCCACGATGAATGGAAAAACCACCACGCCCAAGCCAGTCGCGGCCTCGTGGAGCAGCTGAGGCCCTGGCTTTGAACGGGATGGGCTGAATGAAGGCCTCGATTCGAGGTCCTCTTCAGAAACCTGAACGCCCGCCGCCCGCCGATCCTCGCGCCTGCTCTTTTCCCTCCGGCGATGCCGACATGGCCACTTCCCGCACGCTGCCATCGCCGCCTTCCAGGCGCCAGCCTTGGGGCACCGCCACGATCCGCAGACCGAAGGAGGTTCCGACCACGCCGTAAGGCACGGTGTTCAGGGTTTCCAACGTGCGGGCAGAAGGAAAGCCGAAGGCATTGTGACGGCCTGCGGTGAAGAGCACGAGGTCCGGCGCGAGGGCCTGGAACCACTGGGGGTCGGTGGCTGTGGCCGCGCCGTGATGTCCGGCCTTCAGCAGGCGATGGAAAGGCTCCGTTCCCGGATCGCCCAGATCCAGGAGATCCCGCTCCTGGAGGCCGGGGACATCGCCCATGAGCCACAGGTCGCGGTTGCGCCAGCGCACACGAAGCACCTGGGAAAGCAGGTTGGCGTCCGACAGAGCCAGGGGTTTGGGGGGCCAGCGCACGCTGAAGTGCAGCTCCCCTTGATGCCATTCCTGACCTCGCACATGGCGCCGGGCTTCCCGAAACAGCCCGGGATTCATCACGCCTGCCCAGGTCTCGTCAGGGTTTCCCGTATCGGGAAGCTCCACCGAGGCCACGGGCCAGAGGCGCACGAAGGTGGCGAATCCGCCCGCATGGTCCCCATGGGGATGGGTGAGCACCAGGTGCAGCGGCTCCCGCACCCCGCGTCGACTGAGGGTTCGCGCCAAACGCCGAGCCGCCCAGGGGCTGGGGCCAGTATCGATGAGCGTGGCCTCGCTGCCGGGAGCGCGCAGCAGCAGCGCATCGCCCTGGCCAATATCCACAGCCTCCAGGCTCATGGTCGTAGGCGTGCGACCCGTGCCACGGAACGCGAGAAGCAACAGGGAAGCCCCCACCAGCGCCACCGTCAAAGCCCGCGTGCGCCGGAGCCTCGCATGGCGCTGGGCCAGCCACAGCCAGCCGAAGACCAGGGCGATCCAGGGCCACAGCCAGCCCGTGGCCAGGGGCTGGATGCGCGCGAAGAAGGGCAGCAGGACCGTGGCCATCCATGTCAGCAAAGCGCCCAGCAGGCCCACGATTCCTGGAAGGGGAACCAGCGTCAGGATCAGGCAAAGGGGCGTCAGCACGGCCACCAGGGGCAGCACGAACAGGTTGGCCGCGATGCCCCACAAGGGCGCGCCGCCGTGAAGGAGCGCCAGCAGCGGCAAGGTCGTGAACCAGGGAACCGCGATGCGCGCCAGGGTCTGGGCTGGGAAAAGGGGCTCCACCAGGGCCGCCAGGGGTTCCGCGCCCCAGAGCAACCCCAGCAGCGCGAACCAGGCCAGCAGGAACCCCGGATCGGCCCCGGCGGCGGGATGCCCCACCAGCCAGAGCAGCAGCGCCCCATGTAGCGTGAGGACTGGCGGCAGTTTCCAGCCGCTGCGCCGCCCCAGCGCCAGGGCCAATCCCATGAGAAAGCCCCGCCACACCGGCGCGGAAAAGCCCACCACCGCGCAGTAGAGCAGCCCCAACACGAGGGAGGCCCCCGTGGACCCCCGCCGCAACAGGCGCCGCCACAAGGCTTCGCCGAAAGCCATCAACAGCGTCACCTGCAACCCAGACACCACGAGGGTATGCAGGGTGCCGCTCTCCGCAAAAACGCTGAAGACTTCTTCCTGCGCCGGAGGATAACCCAGGGTCAAGGCGCCCCATAGATCCTTGGCCGCCCCCTGCAGCCCCAGGGCCTCGAAACGCCCCAGGGCGTAGGTCTGAAGCCGCAGCAGCGGCGATGGCCTTGCCGCTCCGATCACCTCCAGCTGCTCCGCCGAGCGCAGATGGATGCGCCGCGTCTGCCCCTGATCCCGCGCCCGCCACAGAGGCCGCTCGCCCAACAGGAGAGGTCCCGGCTCCACGGAACGCAGTTCCCCTCGGAATCGCACAGCGGTGCCTGGTGCCGGCGCCGGAGCTCCTTCCGCAGGAAGGCTCAGGGGCCATTCCTGCCCCGCCGCGAAGGCAGGGAGCGTCACCTTCAGGCGCGTGGTACGCCGTTCGCCCCGCACCAGCCAGGGCGCCGAAAGCCTTCCTTCCACCTCCTGGAACCCCGTGGGCATGCGAATTTCCTGGCGAGCTTCCCAGGCCAAGCCTAGCCCCGCCCACAGCGGCAACAGCATGGCCAGGGCCCACGGACGAAGGCGCTTGAAGGCCATCGCGCAAACCAGGGCAGCCCCGCCCGGAATCACAAGCCAAACCCAGCCCGCCAGCTGGCCGTCCCAGCGCTCCGGCACCACCCAAGGCAGGAGGCAGGCCGCCGCAAGGCCCCAGGCCAAGGGCCAGACCGAGGCCCCGCTGACGCGGCGCCACAGCCCCTCGCGGGTGAGCCTCTGCCTGGGAAACATGGGGGGAAGTGTACCCGTGAAGGTGTTCCCCGGACAGGCGGGAAGAGAGGCGTGGAAAGGCGGCGATTCGGGCCTTCCTCAAGCGAGATGTCTTTGATGGCAACGAGAAAGGGCCGCTATTCTGGAGAAATGATGGTGTTGCCTTTTCGAACCTTTGCATTGGCGTTGGCGGTGGCCCCGGTGGTGAGCGCGTGGAGCCCGGCCTTCCACGAAAACCAGACCCGCCTCGCCTCGGCCTTCGTGCCCAGGGGCATGGCCGCTTTCCTGGCCCGGCATCCCCAGGAACTGCTCAAGGGCGGTCGCGGCGTATCCTCCGACCAGGTGCCCACCATCGAAGAGATCGAGGAACAGGTGCAGTACATCGTGCGCCTCGGCGAGGAAAAGCGCCGCTCGGCCCTGGTGATCCGGGAGCTGGGCACGTTGGCTCACATGGTGCAGCTGTTCATGGATCCTTCGGCCAGTCACGGCATGACCCTGCTGCGGGAGCACTTCCAGGAATACGGCGACGAACATCTCTCCAGGCTGGTGGTGAGCCAGGAGCCTTTCTGGGCCGTGACCGCGCCTCTGGATCCGCGTCCTGCCCTGCTGCGATGGTCTGCCACCAAGTGGGATCGCCACCGGTCGCTGCTTGAACATTTCAATTCCGAAACGGGGAAACCCATCGGTGCCTGGGATACCCTCTCCGTGCCCTTTGCCCAGCTTCAGCTCGCCTACTCCAATGGCGTCAACGCCACCGCGAATCTCTGGATTCAACTTTGGCGTGCCACGGGCGATACATGGGAAGGGCTTCCCTAGGTCTTTTCCCCAATTGGAGCTATGCTTCGAGGCATCAAGAATTTTCCAGGAGCGGTCGGATGGCCACGTATAACCGTTTAGGCAACTATCTGCTGGCGAATGAATTAGCTTCAGATCCCGTGGGAAAGGTCCACCGCGGGCTGATGCTGACCAACGGCAGACTGGAGCGACATCTGCTGGTTCGGACGTTTTCCGATGAACTGGTGGAAGCGGGAATCGCGGGACAACTGGAACAGATCCGCCGGGCCGCAGAAGAGGTTTCCACCTTGCGCGGCTTTGCCCAGGATTACCGCACCGAAGGCGGACGTACGCCCCATGTGGCCTGCAACTACATTCCGGGCCGCAGCCTCGCCCAGATGCTGGCCAAGACCCGGCAGGAGCAGATTCCGTTCGGCGTGGATCACGCCCTGTCGGTGCTTCAGGGGCTGGCGCAATCCATCGTGCAGCTCCACGACAAGGGCCTGTCCCATGGCCTTCTCGGCACCCACAGCGTGTGGGTGAGCTTCGAAGGAGCCACGCACATTCTGGATGCGCCCTACGCCTCCGCCATGCTGGCGCTGCTGCCCAAATGCCCCCATCTGAACGCGGCCATGGGTCATGCCTTGACCTTCCGCAAGGCCTCGCCGCTTCAACGGGATCTCCAGGCCCTGGGCGCCATCCTTTACGAGATGCTTACCCTGGAAAAACTGCCCAGCGCCGAGTTCCAGATGGCCGCCCTGGACAAGGCCACCCTCAAGGCCGCCCAGGACGAAAGCCCCATCCCCACGGAAATCCTCGGGCTGCTGCGGGGAATGCTGGGCCTCGACAAGGTCTTCGAGAGCCCCAACCTTTTCCTGGCCGAACTGGAGCGCGTGCTGTACGACGGGGACTACAGCCCCACCACGTTCAACATGGCCTTCTTCATGCACACGCTGTTCCGTGAAGAAAACGAGCAGGACGGCCAGCTCATGAAGGCCGATCGAATGGCGGATCTCTCTTCCTTCGTGGAAAAAGAGGCCGTTCGCGAACCCGTTTTCGAGGCCACCCATTACCCTGCCCCCGCCAACACAAAAACAAAGTACGTGTACATGGCCGTGGCTGGCGCCGTTCTGGCGGGGGTCCTGGGACTGACCGGATTCTTCGTTTCCAAGATGAGGAAACAGGCCGCACAGCTGGCTTTGGCTCAAAAGGAAAAGGACGAGATCTCGGCCAAGCTGGCCGAGCTGAACAACCAGGAGCAGCAGCTCCAGGCGAAGCAAAGCGAGGCTGAAAAGACCATGAAGGATGCCAAGGCCACTGCCGAAGAAAAGCGATTGGCCAAGGCTCAGCTGGAAGAAACCAAGCGCAAGCAGGAAGAGATGAGTCGGCAGAAAGCCGAGATCCAGCAGCGGGCTGAAGTGGCCTCCCAGAAGACTCAAACCATTGCCCAGACCGCTCCGGTCGCGAAGGCGCCCGACGCCGCTCCGCAGCCCGTGGCCCAGGCTCCCGTTCCCGCGCCCATCGCGAATCCGGCTCAGGCTCCGGCCCAGCTGCCCGCCCAGTTGCCCAAGAGCATCCAGGCTGCGCAGACGCCCGCCCCCGCCGCAGCCCAGCCCGCCGCTCCCGAAATGCCGGATACGCCCCCAACGATCACCCGCCGTACCATGCCCGTGGCGCCTCGCATCGCCAACAAAGCTTTCCTCCCGGCCGATCTCCGCAATTCGGAAATTCGCGTATCCGTTCGCGTGTTCGTGGACGCCCAGGGACGCCCCCTCAAGGTGAGCATCGAAAAGGGCGTCGATGGCCCCTTCGGCTTCAACGACGCCGCCAAGCAGGCGGCCTACGACAGCGCGTACAGCCCCGCCACCCGCGGCGGCAAGCCCGTCAACGGCTCCATGGTGGTGGACTACAACTTCGGCAAGCCCCGATAGGCCGCTTCCCGAGCCAGCTCATCCACCCGCTCGTTCTCGGCATGCCCCGCGTGTCCTCGCACCCAGTGCGCCGTGACCCGATGCCGCTGGACGTGGGCATCCAGACGCTGCCATAGCTCGGCGTTGAGCACTTCGCCGCCATTGGCCTTTTTCCAGGCCTTGCGCTTCCAGCCTTCCAGCCAGGACTGCAGGCCCTTCACCACGTACTGGCTATCGCAGAACAACTCCACCTCGCAGGGTTTGGAAAGGGCCTCCAGGCCTCGAATGGCACCCATCAGCTCCATGCGGTTGTTGGTGGTGTGCGCCTCGAAGCCCGCGTCCTCCTTTTCCTTCACCCCTGAAGCGGCGCGAAAGCGAAGCAGATAGGCCCATCCGCCAGGGCCGGGATTCCCCAGGCAGGCGCCATCGCAGTAGAGTTCGACGTGGGGACGAAGGGACATCAGGCCTCCGCTTCCACCTTGGCAGAAAAGAGTCCACCGTACCTGCGCTTGTTGGCACGGCTCTGGC
>JAJTBC010000034.1 GCA_021287085.1 Bacillota bacterium
AGGTGGAAGAAGCCTGGATGGAGGCCTTTCTGCGCGGACTGGCGGAGGAAGCCCGCCGCCTGAACCTGCCCGTCATCGGCGGCGATACCGTGGGGCGGCCTTCGGGGTTAGGATTGGGCCTCACGGCCTTCGGCGCGGCGCGGCGCTGGCTGCATCGTTCAGCCTTGAGGCCTGGGCACCGTCTCTACGTGGATCAGCCCCTGGGGCGCAGCTTGCGCGGCCTCCGCAAATTGCAGGCCGGGGAATGCTGGGACCCAGCCAACCCTGATACGGACCTGGTCGCCCATCTGGACCCTGCGCCGCATTTGGGCCTGGGGCTCCGGCTGGCGGAACTTCCCGAGGTGCATGCCTGCATGGATCTTTCCGATGGCCTCAGCAAAGATTTGCGGGCCATGGCGGAAGCCTCCGGGTGCAGCGTGATCCTGGCGCCGGGGCTGGAAGCCGATGAAATCCAGGGCGGCGAAGACTTCGCACGCTGTTTTTCTTCCACGCTGGAAGCCCCCGTGCTGGAAGCGCGCCTGGGATTGCCGGTGCGGGAAGTGGCGTGGGCCGTGGATCGGCGGGAAGCGCCACTTCTCATCTATGATGGAGACGTGCTGCGTCCGTTGGCGGACCAGAGTTTCGATCACTTCGCACGACGGACCCAATGACGGAAACGCAATCTGAAAAGCAGAGCCTTTGGGCTCGTTTCAAATTCCATCTGCTGCACCCGGAGCTGACACCTCATCAGGTGGCGCTGAGCTTCGCCCTAGGTTTTTCCATCGCCTGGAATCCCCTCATCGGCACCCACACCGCGCTGGTGGTCATGCTCTGTGTGGTCTTCCGCCGCATTCATCGCCCCATCATGCTCATCGCCGTGTTCATCAACAATCCGTGGACCATGGTGCCCATGGCCACCTTCAGTGCCATGGTGGGCAACCTGCTGTTGGGCCGTGGGCTGAGCCTCGATCTGTCGAGCATCCACTGGAAGGAGATGGGCTGGCGCAGCTTTCTCACCGCCGATGGCTTTCGGTCCATGACCGCCATGATGAAGCCCATCCTCGCGCCCTATCTGCTGGGTGGCGCCATCCTCTCGCTTCTGGCGCTGCCCCTTGGGTATTTTCTAGTTCTGGCCTTGGCCCGTCGTCTGCGGCGAAGGCATCTTCCCCAGGAGTAGCCATGGATATGCGCTTTCTGATGAAACAGGCCCAGGCCATGCAGCAGAAGCTGTTGGACGCCCAGCAGAACCTCCGGGCCGAAGGCACGGCGGGCGGCGAAATGGTGAAGGTCACGCTCAACGGTGCGAAAGAGCTGGTGGGCCTTTCCATCGCCAAGGAAGCCATGGATCCCGAGGATCCCACCATGCTCGAAGACCTGCTCATGGCGGCCTTCCGCGATGCCCAAGCCAAGGCCGATGACGCCATGGCCAAGGCCACCGGCGGCATGGGTGCGGGCTTGAATCTGCCGGGCCTCAAGCTGTGAAACTGCCAGCGCCCCTGGAGGCTGTGGTCGAAGCCCTTCAGAAGCTGCCGGGCGTGGGCGCGAAATCCGCCCAGCGCATGGCGTTGCATCTGCTGAAGGAAGGACCCCAGGCCATGGAGCACCTGGGCGATCTGCTGAATCACGCCGCCCACAGCGTGGGATTCTGCCAGGTGTGCGGCGCGTTCACGGATCGTCCGGTCTGTCCGCTCTGCCTTGATCCCCAGCGAGACTCCGGCGTGCTGGTGGTGGTGGCCGAAGCCAGCAACGTGCTGACCTTCGAGCGCAGCGGGCAGTTCCGGGGCCGTTACCACGTGCTGGGCGGTCTCGTGTCGCCCTTGCGCGGCATCGGCCCCGATCAGCTCAAGGTGCGCGAACTGCTCAAGCGTCTCCAGGATGGCACCGTGAGGGAAATCGTATTGGCCACGAATCCCACCCTGGATGGCGAAGCCACCGCCACGTGGCTGGCCCGCATCCTGGAACCTCTGGGCCTCAAGATCACGCGCATCGGCCTGGGATTGCCCATCGGTTCGGATCTCGAATACGCCGACGACCTCACCCTGGGCAGAGCCATGGAAGGGCGGCGCCCGGTGTAGGCCCATGGCCCGTATGGGTGGTCCATCCTTAGAGGTCCTGTCATGGATGGTCACTTCCGTGGAAGAGGCTAATGGCCCCAAAGGCTTGCCGTGTTTGGGACGGTAAATGTTCTTCCAAAAGAATCAGGAATTTAGGGTAGGCAAAGGATGGGTCGATGAGGCACTATTCAGGCATGTCTGTCCACTTCTGGTTGAAATGACGTTTTTTTCCTCTCAAACGTTCTTCAAAACCTCGCCTCTCGGCAGGTTGGCGGACGCTACTCTCCGAAGGATCCAGGACAACGACCGGCCGATCGAGGAACGGCTGTTTCCCGCCTTCACGCTGCTGGCCGGGGCCTTGGTGATGCTGGTGATCTTGCCTTTGAACCTGGTTCATCGGCTTTCACCTTGGGCTTACGCAGTCATCCTTTCGATCGGACTCGCGCATTGGATATTGGCATGGGCTTCCTTCCGGGGGCGGCACTTCACGGTGCTTTTGTTCCTTCTCTATACCGTGCACTTGGATGTGCTGTGGGTCTTGACGGGCGGCTCCAAGGGCACGCCGGGGTTCTACTACGTCGTGGCCTCGTTGTACCTGCTGGTGTTCACGCGAGGATCCATGCGGGCGTTCATGGTGGTGCTCTACCTGGTGAACGGGTGCGCCATGGTCATGCTGGAACATGTCTTCCCTGGATGGGTCTGGTCCCTTCCGCCCCACTACCTTCGTTGGGTGGACATCCTCGTGGCCTTCGTATGCAACAGCGTGATCCTGTTCTCCATGCTGTGGTTCTTCCTCGACGCCTATGAACGGGAGCAGCACCGCCTGACCGGAACCTTGGAAACCCTTCAGGCGAGCGAACGACAGACCAGCCTGCTGATGGAACACGCTCCTGCCGCCATCGCCATTCTTTCTGAAACGAACAAGGCCCACTATGTGAATCGTGCCTTCGAGCGGCAGCTGGGCTATTCGCTTCAGGAAGTGCACGATGTGGAAGCCTGGTGGAAGCTGGCCTATCCCGACCCGGTGGAGCGCTACCAGATTCGGGAGTATTGGTTTGCCGCGATGCGCAAGGCCATCGAAGATGGCAGCGGCATCATTCCTCCGAAGGAACGAAAGTTGTACTGCAAAAACGGGCAGTACGGCTTCTTCCAGGTGCAGGCCACGCGGATCGGCACAGACTGGATGGTGGTGTTCACGGATGTCACCGAACTGCGCCGCCATCAGGATGCTTTGCGGCAGACTCAGAAATTGGAAAGCCTGGGCATTCTGGCGGGCGGCATCGCTCATGACTTCAACAACCTGCTGGGCGCCATGATGGGCAACGTGAACCTGGCTCAGATGAGCCTGCCCGACGGTTGTTCGGCGGGACCGTACCTGGAAAATCTGGAAGCGACCCTGTTGCGTGCCGCCAATTTGACCCGCCAGATGCTGGCGTACTCGGGGCAGGGTCGCTTCGTGGTGGAACCGCTGGACCTCAACAAGCTGGTCCGCGATATCACGCATCTGCTGAGCGTCTCCATCTCCAAGCAGGTGCGGCTGGAGCTGGATCTAGCCGCCTCGCTTCCGAGAATCGAGGCCGACCATGCCCAGGTTCAGCAGGTGGCGATGAACCTGGTGACCAACGCTTCGGAAGCCATGCAGGGAGGGGATGGCGTCATCGGTCTTCGTACCTATTCTTGCGAGTTGAAGCCGGAGGATCTTACCACGCGGTTGGCGGGTCAGGATCTCGTGCCAGGGCAATACGTCGTGCTGGAGGTTTCCGATGACGGCATCGGCATGGATGAAGGCACCATGGCCCGTATCTTCGATCCCTTCTTCAGCACCAAGGGCTCCGGGCGCGGTCTAGGGCTTTCGGCCATGCTCGGCATCCTGAATGGCCACAAGGCGGGCATTGCCATCCGTTCCAGGCTGGGCGAAGGCAGTTGCTTCCAGATTTTCCTGAGAGCCAGCGAGAAGGCCGGTGATGTCGCCGTCGAAGAAAATCCCAAAGAGGTGTGCGCATCCTTCAGAGGCAAGGTGCTGCTGGTGGATGACGAAGTCGCCTTGAGAGAAACCTACCGCACCATCCTCGAACGCATGGGAATGGAGGTCGTGGAGGCCGTGGATGGCATGGATGCGATGCACAAGTACCAGCCGGGAGAGTTTGCTCTGGTCCTCATGGACCTCACCATGCCGCGCCTGGATGGCCGTGCTGCCTTCCTATCCATGCGGATGCAAGATCCGGATGTGAAAGTGGTGCTGATGAGCGGCTACAGTTCCGGAGGCCGCGAAGAGGACGTGATCGACGTGATGCCTGCGGCCTTCATCCAGAAGCCCTTCCGGGTGCCGGAACTGGCGTCCGTGCTGACCACGGTGCTGGGGCCGAAGAGGCGCTGAGTTCCAGTCACGCGGCTTTGGCCAACACACTTCGTTCCGCTACTTTTTTTCTTCCACTGCGACCTCTTTGCTCGCTGCAGGGGGAGGCTCCGTTTTCTCGACCTTCTTGGGCCGGTTGTCGAGCTTGGCGGCACGCACAGCCGCTTGGCTGGCGGCCTTGGCGTTCTTGCTGGCGGCGGCACTGCGGGCTTCGGCGGTCTTGGCTGCAGTCTTGTTTGCGTGGGCTTTGCGGGATTCGCTTAGGGCGATCCGCGCCTGATGTTCCGCTTCCCGATGGGCCTTGCGAGCCGCCTTGAGTGAATCCTCGGCCTTGGCCACATCGGCCTTGGCTTTACTGACCGCGGCCTGGGCGGCCTTCACGGCAGGATCGTGGGCCACTTCCTGGGGAATCGGTTTCGATTTGCCGGAGGGCGGCGCGGCTGCGGCCGCGAATGCGATGAGGACACTGGCAACGGCCGACCGTTTCATGGAACCACCTCGCCGAGGAGAAGCGCGCGGGGAATCAGAACACCACCTGGTTTCCGCCCCGTTGCTGGGCGCGCGCCAACGCCAGGCGCGTGCTCTCCACGAAATGCTCCAGTTGATGGTTGCGTCCCGGTACGAGGCTGGCGAGTCCAATGCTCAGGGTTACGATAGGCGCGGCGGTTGAATGACCATGGGGATAGGCCAGGAGATTGACCTCGGCGCGAATGCGTTCCGCCACGGAAACGGCGCCAAGGGTATCGGTTTCGGGCAGCACGCAGGCGAAGATTTCGTCATCGAAACGACCCAGGAGATCACCGGCCCGCTGAATGTTCTCACCCAGGGAACCCATGACGCGGCCCATCATCTCATCGCGTTTTTCCTCGCCCATGGCCTCGGTGTAGGCAGCGATGTGATCCACCTCCATGAGCAGCAGGGAGATGGGCGTCTGATTGCGTCCATTGCGGCGCCATTCCGACACGAGGCCCTGATGAAGCCGATCTTCGTTGAGGGCACCAGTGGCCGTATCCAGCCAGGCGGCCTGCTGGAGAATGGCCCGGAACCGTTGGCTTTCCAGAAGCACCCACTGGGCTTCTTCCGCGCTGCTGAGGGCGGAAGGAGGAATGGCCGCCACCTCCCAGTGCTCTTTCAAGACCTTGTGGAAGGGCGTGGCGTCGGAGATGTGCTCGGCCACGATCAGCACTCGGGACGTCTTGGACTTCATGGGACCCTCCTGTGGAAAAGTGTCAACGCAGATGCTTTTCGAATCAAGTTTCCCAGGGACATGCTTCGCCGATGCCCCAGCGGGGTTCGTACCATATCTGATCCAGGCAGAGGCCATGCGGAGGCGCGGTACGACCGGCCTGGGAGCGATCCCGCGCCGCGAGGATGTCGTTCATGCCCTCGGCTTCGATGCGCCCCTTGCCGATCTCCACGAGGGTGCCCGCCATGATGCGCACCTGGTGCATGAGGAAGCGATCTCCCTCGAACACGAGATCGAGCCTCGGGCCTTGAGCGGAGATCTGCACGCGCCGCAGCGTACGGATGGGACTCCTGGCGGCGCATTCCTGGTGGCGGAAGCTGGAGAAATCGTGCTGCCCCAGCAGGAACTGAGCGGCGGTCTCCATGGCCGGGATCATCAGCGGTTCCGCGCCCTGCACGTGCCATCGGAAGGGCCGCTCGAAGGGGTTTTCTGCGGGGCCTTGCCAGAGCCGATACACGTAGCGTTTGCCGAGGGCGTGATGCCGGGGCCAGAAGTCTTCGTGAACAGGCTGAACCTCCATGACGCGCACATCGAGAGGCAAATGGGCGTTGATGGCCGCCAGCAATCGATAGGGTTCCCAGGCCCGCGTCAACCGCACCAGCGCGCCCTGCGCCTCGGCATGAACCCCCGCATCGGTGCGTCCTGTGCCCTGGGGCATGGGCACCGCCGGATCGAAGGCCTTCAGGGCCGACCACAGCACGTTCTGCACGCTCCTCAGATGGCTCTGGATCTGCCATCCGAAGAACTCCGTGCCCACGTAGGCTACGCGCAGGTAATAAGGAAAAGACATGGAACGAGTGTAGCGGATGCCTTCGCGACAACTCGGAGCGCAGCAATCGGGAGACAAAGAGCTTCGGTTGCGCGAAACGTTCCCATGGCCTTTTTTTGCGTGGTTTCTGGCTACCCGGAGAGCCAAGTCTGGGCTTTGGAGCCCATTCGTCCACTTTCGGGAAACCTCAAGGCCCGTGCTTTGGGCGTTTCAGCCGAGGGGCATGCCCTGAAGCCTTGTTCCACGTACATTTCATTGATCCAGAAGGGTTATCACGCCCGTTTTACGGGGATTTTCAGTGGAACATGAAGGCTCATGACCCTAGGCATGGGCATTCGCAAAAAAAAGTTTTCGAAAACCCTTGACGTTCCTCATTCCGAGGCCTACGCTGATGGGTGTTAAGGGCAATACTAGTATTTATGCGGTATTCAAGAGTGCTCGCTCTTGAAAGTCAACAGCGGCGAACGTCTCGACGAGGCGTTCAAACCCCTTCCTTCCACCCGGGACCAAAGGTCCCAACAACCGGAGGTTTTAATGAATAAGGCTGAACTCATCGCCGCCGTCGCCGAAAAGGCGGAAATCAGCAAGACCAAGGCCGCCGTGGCCCTGGACACGGTCATCGCTTCCATCGGCAGCGCCCTGCGCACCGGCGACAAGGTGACCCTGGTCGGCTTCGGCACCTTCTCCGTGGCTACCCGTGGCCCCCGCACTGGCCGCAACCCCCGCGATGGCCAGAAGATCAAGATCGCTGCCAAGAAGGTGGCCAAGTTCAAGCCCGGCAAGAAGCTGGCTGACGACGTGAACGGCAAGGGCGGCAAGAAGAAGAAGTAATTTCGCCCCAAGTGGCACCATGGAACGACCCGCGAAAGCGGGTCGTTCCTTTTTAGCGACTTCTCTCTTCTTGTCTCATGAGCTCTCACCACCCACCCCAGGGCACTTTCGGGGCAATTTGAAACTACCTTGGAATTTGGCTTGTTGTGGGTGACAACGTTCGGATCGATCCTAAATACTGCCACCAGCAAGTTCGCACCCAGGCAAGGCCAGGAAAAACCCATGAAACTTGGTTTCCTGGCAGGCCGCTTCGCCTCCAAAGCCCTTTATCGAGGGTTTAGCGCTTTTTCTTCGACCGTTCTCAGGGTTTGGCTTGGTTCTGTCGATAGAAACGGTTCAGGCCGAAGGAGAAACGATGAAGAAATTGATTCTGTTCGGGGGCATTGGGCTCGTGGTGTTGGGTGGCATCGGGGCGGGAGCCTTCCTGTTCCTGAAGAAACGTCCTGCCGAGGCCCAGGTGGAGCAGGCCAAGGCCGCCCCGGAACAAGCTGCGGCAACCCACGATGACGATGAGGATGAAGCCCCCGCCGCCGGTGGCCACGGCGAAGGCGCGGGAGGTCCAGCGGTGATGGTCTATTCCAAGATCGTCAACCTGGATCGCAAGAACACCTATTTGAAGGTGGAACTGCATGTGCTCTTCCGGGACGCGGAGCTGGGCAAAGCCGCCACCAGCGACAAGCCCACGCCGGAGGCCAGCGAGATCCGGGCCACGCTGCTGGAACTGCTTTCCGGCAAGACGCTCGAAGAGGTGAGCGATCTGGAAACCCGTGAGCATGTGCGCAACGAGATCAAGGACAAGCTCAACGAGAAGTTCGCGCCCAAGCCTCCAAAGCCTGGAGAAAAGGTCGATCCCAAGCACAAGCGCCCCAAGAAGCCCATCAAGGATGTGCTCGTGGTGGATTGGGGGATTGCCTCCTGATTTTTCCCCTGGCACAGCCATTGCAAAACCTCCTCCCGGAGCTATCATTCGTGTCGTTTCTCCGACACCTTTCATCGGGATGACCCTTGGCCGCCAAGCGCAGTGACAGACTGGAAACCGAACGCATTCTCACCTTCGAGAGCGTGGTCGCAGAGCTGCTGCCTTTCATCGATACCCCCTTCACGCTGGAAGTGCAGCTGGGGCAGACCCAGATGACCATTCGGGACCTGCTGGACCTGGATCGCGGCAGCGTGGTGGAACTGAAGCGCAGCGCAGGGGAGCCGATGGATGTGCTGTGCAAGGGCAAGGTGATCATGCG
>JAJTBC010000083.1 GCA_021287085.1 Bacillota bacterium
GTGGTCACGGAAGCGGGCGCCTGGAGCGCCTTCGAGGAAGGTCTGCTGAAGGAGTTGCAGGCTCGCAAGGTGCCGGTGCTGGTGGTGTTCAACAAGCGCGACGAGCGCGAAGCCAGCGCCGAAGAGAAGGCCTCTCTGGAAGCGCAGGGCGTTGCGGTGGTGGCGGTGTCGGCCCTCACGGGTGCGGGCATTCTCGATCTGCGCGAAGCCCTGCTGCGATTGGCCCCCGGCGATTTTTTCGACAACCGCCGCCTGGTGTCGGATCTGGTTCCTCCCGGCGAAACGGCGGTGCTGGTGGTGCCCATCGACAAGGAAGCGCCCAAGGGCCGCCTGATCCTGCCCCAGGTCATGGCCATCCGGGATCTGCTGGATGGCGAATCCATGGCCCTGGTGTGCCAGGAGCGGGAGCTGCGGCGCACCCTCGAGAACCGCAAACGCCCGCCTGCATTGGTCGTGACCGATAGCCAGGCCTTTCTCAAAGTGGCGGCAGATGTGCCCAAGGAGATCCCCATGACCTCCTTCAGCATCCTCATGGCGCGGTTCCAGGGCGATCTCACGGAGCAGGTGCGCGGCACCTTGGGCATCGAATCCCTCCAGGGCGGCGACACGGTGCTGGTGGCGGAAACCTGCAGCCATCATCCCGTGGGTGAGGATATCGGCCGCGTGAAGATTCCCCGCTGGCTCACGCAGTACGTGGGCTCCAAGCTGGAGTTTGCCAACGTGCAAGGCCGCGACTTCCCGGCGGATCTCAGCCCCTACAAGCTCATCGTCCACTGCGGCAACTGCACCGGCAATCGCCGCGAAATGCTCTCCCGCATTCATCGCGCCAGGGAAGCCCGGGTGCCCATGACCAACTATGGCCTCACCATCGCGTACTCCTTAGGCATCTTCGAGCGGGCCCTGGCGCCCTTCCCCGCAGCCCAGGCCGTGTACGAAAGTCTGAAGCGAGGTTGAAATAAAAAAAGGATCACCACAGAGGCTCAGAGGCACAGAGACATAAAAAACAAGAAGAAGAACGGGCACAGAGCGGGACTGAAAGGGCACGGAGATCGGACCATTCCGGGGATCCCAACAAAATCATCGCCTTGGGGAACTCGTCTTTCCGATCGCCCGAAAGCCAAGTCTTTTCCAGGCTCCGCGCACTCTCTCTTTTCCTCTTCGTGCCTGTTTTTCAATTCACCACGGAGACACGGAGGTCACGGAGAAGAGGTTGAATGGCTTTTATCCTGTTCATCCCGCCATCCTGAAAAAAAACGAGGACCGGCGCAAGTTGGCGCCGATCCTCGTTCTGTGGAGCTGACTTCTACTGCAGTTCGGTGGTCAGCACGGCGCCACCCAGTTCGGGAACGGTGGCGCTGGTCTTGAGCACTTTGCGGCTGTCCTGGGCGATCCACAAGGTGCGGGAGCCAGGGGCGCCATCGGCGGAGGTGACCTCCACTTTCCAGGCCTTGGCGGAACCGCCAGGAACCTGCACCTCTTCCATACCTACCACCTTGGCCTGCTTCAAAGCCGCCTTCTGCTTCATGAGATCGAAGGTGCGGAAGGTCGCCGTGTAGCCCGGAGCCAAAGGCAGGGCTGCGATGGCGGCATCGTCGCCGGCCCCGTCGGCGAACACGTCGCCGCCCACCTCACCGGCGATGGGCTTGGCGTTGCCGTTCATGGTCATGGTGCCGGAGGCCTTGCCATCCTTGAAGTTCACGTCGATGGTGACGGGACCTTGCTTCACGGAGCGCTTCTGCACGGCCAGGGTGGCCTTGTCGAGCCAGGCGGTCTCGGACATCTCCATCATGGGC
>JAJTBC010000101.1 GCA_021287085.1 Bacillota bacterium
TTCGCTGCGTTCTTTCTTCCCTTTGCGGCCCATTCGGTGCTGTCCGCGGCCCAGCCGAAGGTCATCCGAGTGGGCGTGTTCAAAGGCCTGGGCGGTGATCCAGAGTGCATTTCCGATGCGATGGAGGCCCTCAAGATCGACGCCGAGATCCGTCCTGAGATCGTGACGGCCGCGCAGATTCTGCGGGGACGATTGGATCATCTGGATGCGCTGGTGCTGCCCGGCGGCGGTGGCGCGCGGCAGATGGGCAACCTGGGCGACCTGGGCCAGCGCAAGGTGTTGGCCTTCGTGCAGGAGCAGGGGCGAGGCGTTGTGGGATTGTGCGCCGGAGCCTACATGCTTTCGGACACGCCCGGCTACCCGTGCTTCTATCTGGGCGGTTTTGAAGCCATCGACCGCAACCATGACGAACGCGGCAACGGCATGGTGCGCTTCACGTTCACGCCCCACACCTTCGAGGTTTTCCCGGAATTCAAAGGCGTGACGGAAGGCCACATGCAGTACTTCGAAGGCCCCGTGCTGATCCCGGTGCCGGGAACCGAAGCGGTGGCCATGGCGGTGATGGAAAGCGATGTGCATCTCAAGCCCGGCGCTCCCGCGAACATGACCAACGGCAAGACGTTTCTCGCGTGGTCTGCGGCGGGCAAAGGCCGCGTATTCATGGCCGTGGGCCATCCCGAAAACACGCCGGGCTACCGCTGGATGCTGCCGCGCATGGTGCGCTGGACCCTGAGGAAGCCGCTGGTGTCCTATGGTTCGAACGTGGTGATGGTGCGGCGCAATCAGGCGGAATCCCTTTTCGATGCTCAGCTCAAAGCCAAGGAGCGAGCCTGCTTCAACGAACTGCTGGAACCGCCCACCAAGGGTGGCGCCCAAAAGAAGCTGGCCGCCATCGCCACGCTGCTGGAGATCCGCAGCTGGGGCGCCAAGGAGCGGCTGGAGGGCGCGCTCCGCGATCAGGAGGGCGCCGTTCGTCTCGCGGCGGCCCAGGCCTTGGTGGACCTGGAACACACCGCCGCCACTCAGGATGTGAAGGCGGCGGCCGACACCGAATCCGATTCGCTCATCAAAGCCAAGCTGATCTAGTGCTACCGCGCGCTGGCGGCCATGACCCACGGGCGCTGACATGCTCTGGTCCTTGGCGGAAGCGGCGCAGCGCCTCGGAGCGCGACTCACGGGGAATGGTGAAGTGCGACCCACTTCCCTTTCCTTGGATACCCGCACGCTGGCTCCTGGAGCGTGTTTCGTAGCCCTGCGAGCGGAGCGCGACGGTCACGCCTTCGCCGCCCAGGCCGTGGAAAAGGGCGCTGCGGCCTTGCTGGTGGATCACGAACTGCCCCTGCCCTGCCCGCAGTTGATCGTGGAAGACACTCTCGTCGCGCTCCAGGCCTGGGGTCAAGGCCGATTGGCCCAGGTGGCGCCTTCCCAGGTCTTCGGCATCACCGGCTCCGTGGGCAAGACCAGCACCAAGGAACTGCTGGCCGCCGCCACGGGAGCCTGGAAGACGCCGGGCAACCGCAACAACACGCTGGGCCTGCCCGAAGCGCTGGCCACCTTGCCCGACGCCACCCGCGCTGTGGTGCTGGAAATGGGCATGAGCACCCCCGGCGAGATCCGTCGCCTCACGGAGATCGCGCCGCTGGATTATGGCCTTATCACCATGATCGGCACGGCCCACATCGAGAATTTTTCCGAAGGTCAGCAGGGCATCGCGAGAGCCAAAGGCGAGCTGGTGGCGGCCCTCAAGCCGGGAGGCGCGTGGGCGCATCTGGCCGCCGATGGCTGGTGCCGATGGATCGCCCAACAGCCTTGGGCTTCCCACGCCAGGCCCCTGCCCGTGGGGCCGAACGAACCCTGGGGCTGGACCAACGCCCGTTCGCTGGGCGCCCAGGGGGAAGCTTTTACGCTGGTGACGCCGCACGGTCGCGCCGAGGTTCGGTTGAAGTTGCGTGGCGCCCATCAGGTGCGCAACGCGGCCCTGGCCGGGGCTTTAGCCGTTGCGGCAGGGCACGATCTGGAGCGCGTAACCGAGGGCCTGGGTTCGGTGGAGCCTGAACCCGGTCGCGGCCGCCTGCACGCACTTCGGCATGGCGGCTGGCTGCTGGACGAAACCTACAACGCCAGCCCCGATTCCATCCTGGCCTGCGCGGCCACCCTGCTCGACATGGAAGGTGGCGAGATGGTGGCGGTGCTGGGTTCCATGCGGGAACTGGGCGAAGAGGCCGCCCGCATTCACATCGAAACGGGCGAAGCCCTGCGCCGGATGGGCGTTTCACGAGTGTGGGCCTATGGCGACCACGCGAAGGACTTGGTGCGGGGTTTCGGTTCAGGCCTCGCCTTTGCCACCTTCGAAGCCCTTGGCGATGCGTTGGAGGCCGTGCCCTTGAACGGGCGCATCCTGGTCAAAGGGAGCCGATTCTGGCGCGCGGAACGCGTGGTGGCCTGGTTGCTGGAAAAGGATGGAAGCGATTCCCGCTCGTGATGAAATGTCTTTTTGGATGATGCGATGATTCCCTGGCTTTTCCACCTCCTTCGCGATGCGCTCCCCGGCGCCACGGTCTTTCGCTATGTCACGCTGCGCGCGGGTCTGGCGGCGGCCACGGCCTTCGTCCTCTCCCTGCTGCTGGGTCCCCTGGTGATCCGCACCCTCACGCGGCTCAAGCTGGGCCAGCACATCCGCGACGAAGGCCCCGAACACCACAAGGCCAAGGCGGGCACGCCCACCATGGGCGGCATCCTGGTGCTGGGCACGATCCTCGTGTCCACGCTGCTCTGGTGCGAGTTGAAGAGCGCGCCCATCTGGGTGGCGCTGCTGTCCTTGGCGGGCTTCGGATTCGTCGGCGCCTTCGACGACGCGCAAAAACTGCTCAAGCGTCAGAACCTGGGGCTGAAAAGCTGGCAGAAGATGGCGCTGCTCACGGCCATCGCGCTGCTGGTGGCCTACCTGATCCTGCATTTCGGGCTGCGGGGATCCAATACCAGCCAGCTTTCGGTGCCCTTCTTCAAGAACTTCAGGCCCGATGTGGGCATCTTCCTGGTGCCCTGGATCTGGCTGGTGATGGTGGGCACCAGCAATGCGGTGAATCTCACCGATGGCCTGGACGGCCTTGCCATCGGCGGCATCCTCATCGTCTCCGTCACCTTCACCATCCTGGCCTACGTGGCGGGGCACGTGAAAATGGCCACGTACCTGCTCGTGCCCTACGTTTCCGGCGGCGCAGAACTGACCGTGTTCCTGGGCGCCATGGCGGGGGCCAGCCTCGGCTTCCTGTGGTTCAACGCCCATCCCGCCGAAGTCTTCATGGGCGATACCGGCAGTCTGGGCCTGGGCGGCGCCCTGGGCACCGTGGCGCTGATGATCAAGCAGGAATTGCTGCTGGTCATCGCGGGCGGCCTGTTCGTGCTGGAGGCCATCAGCGTGATTCTCCAGGTGGGCAGCTTCAAGCTGCGCGGCGGCAAGCGCATCTTCCGCATGGCTCCGTTCCATCACCACATGGAGTTGGGCGGTCTCAAGGAAACCAAAGTGGTGATCCGCCTCTGGATCACCGCCATCGTTTGTTCCATCCTGGCGTTGAGTTCGTTGAAGCTGAGGTAGTGACGAAACGGAGGGTGCGATGCGCTGGCAAGGGGAGCGGCAGAGCAACAACGTGGAGGATCGCCGCAGTGGCGGTGGTCGCCGCATGGTCATGGCAGGCGGAGGCCTGGGCACTCTGGTGCTGGTGGTCCTCATCTACCTCTTCGGCGGCAATACCCGCGATGTGATGCGGGTGCTGGGCGCGGCGCCCCAGACCCAGACCATGGAGCAAGGCGGCCAGCGGCCCCTTTCCGCCGAAGAAAAGGCAGCGGGCGAGTTCGCAGCCACGGTGCTCGGCAGCACCGAAGATGTGTGGAAGACCCTGTTCCAAGCCAAAGGGCTCACCTATCGTGATCCCAAAATGGTGCTCTACAGCGGCTACACCCGCTCCGGCTGCGGCGCGGCGGAAGCCTCCACAGGACCGTTCTATTGCCCCGCCGACGAGAAGGTGTACCTGGATCTCAGCTTCCTCAACGAACTGCGCACGCGTTTCAAGGCGCCGGGCGATTTCGCGGCCGCTTACGTCATCGCGCACGAAGTGGGGCACCATGTGCAGCGGCTCCTGGGCGTCACCCAGCGGGTGGAGCAGGCGAGAAGCCGCTTGAGCGAAGCGGATTACAACCGACTCAGCGTGAGGCTGGAGCTTCAGGCGGATTTCCTGGCCGGAGTCTGGGCCCATCATGCCGAAAAAATGCGGCATCTGCTGGAACAAGGCGATCTGGAAGAAGCTCTCAATGCCGCCAGCGCCGTGGGCGACGACCGCATCCAGAAGATGCAGCAGGGCTACGTGGTGCCCGATGCCTTCACCCACGGCACCTCCGCCCAGCGCCAGCGCTGGTTCCTCAAGGGCTTCCAGACCGGCGATGTGTCCCAGGGCGATACCTTCGCCATACGAGAACCCTGAGGAGGCATGCCTGCCATCGCGCCCGAAGCCTCACTGGATGGGGTTGCATATCCATCTTTTTACCTGCACAAAAACATCACGCCTTTTCGATGACACTTTTTTTTCTAGCTCCATCCCTTTTACCACCTAACATATCAAGCAAATCCTTTATTCTATTGATCCTTTGCTTGGGTCAAGGCCGCGAATCTGGGAACCTTTTCGGGGTTGGCCGTATTAGGCCAACGTTCATCCCCTCGAGGCTTCCATGCGCGCTCAGTTGATCCATTCCTCCGATTACCGTGTCATGCCCTGGAAGAACGGCGGCGGTCAGACCACGGAGCTGGCCATCGAACCTCGCACCGCCACCCTGGAAGAAGGTTTCCAGTGGCGGGTCAGCATGGCCGATGTGGGCACCGACGGCCCGTTTTCCCCTTTCCCTGACTACGAACGCACCCTCATGCTGCTCCAGGGCAAGGGCCTGGATCTGGATTTCAACGGCCATGGCCGCAAACGCTTGGAAACGCTGCTGGACCCCATCCAGTTCTCCGGCGATTGGTCTGCCAAGAGCGCCTTGCTGGATGGCCCCTGCCGGGATTTCAACGTCATTACTCGCAAAGGCCTGAAGCACAGGATCGCCGTGCTCCGACCCGAACCCCGTGCCGTATTGCCGGAAGCCCCCACGCGCCTGCTCTATGGCGTGCGCGGCAAGGCCAGCGTGTCTCCC
>JAJTBC010000102.1 GCA_021287085.1 Bacillota bacterium
CTCTTCGGCCTGCTGGCGGACATGCCCGGCATCATGGCCGTGGCCCAGAAGCACGGCATCCCCGTGATCGAAGACGCCTGCCAGAGCCTGGGCGCCAAGGGCTGGGGCAAGAGTGCCGGGCAGTTCGGCGATATGACCGGCTGTTCCTTCTACCCGACCAAGAACCTGGGCGCCTTCGGCGATGCGGGCCTCACCCTCATCCGCGACGATGAGAAGCTGGCCGCCAAGGTGCGCCGCCTGCGGGTGCACGGCATGGAGCCCGTGTACGTCCATCACGAAGTGGGCATGAACGGTCGCCTGGACGAATTCCAGGCCCTGGTGCTGCGGGCCAAGCTGCCCTACCTGGAATCCTGGCACGAAGGCCGCCGCAAGCACGCCCACTGGTACTTCGACCGCCTCAAGGCCATCAGTCTCGACGACATGGTGCTGCCCAGCGAAACCGTGCCCAACGGCCGCCACATCTACAACCAGTTCACCGTGCGCGTGAAGAAGGGCAAGCGCGACGCCCTGCAGGCTCACCTCAAGGGCCTGGGCATCGGCAGCGCCATCTACTACCCCATCGCCCTCCACGAACAGCCCTGCTTCGCCTACCTGGGCTACACGAAGGGCCAACTGGCCCAGACCGAACTGGCCTCCCAGGAGGTGTTGAGCCTGCCCGTGTATCCCGAAATGACCGAAGCCATGCTCGAAGAAGTGGCCCAGGGCCTGCTGGGATTCTTCGGCGCCAAGTAGAACCTCTCGCCTTGCCGTCACGGGGCTTCGTCTTATCCAGGCGAGGCCCCGTTCGTGCGTTAAGGAGGAGGTTGCGTCAGCGGTGGGGCTTCAGGCCGCGAAACGAATCCAGGCCAGAATCAGTCCCAGGAGGGCGAACAGGGTCATGCAGATTGCGAACGCGACCTTGGATATCCGCTTGTTGGCGACGTTGATGATCAGTACGGAAATCAATCCCACGAGTTGAATGGCAATGGCGATGGGGCGTAAGGCGGGCGTGCCGCTGAAAAAGATCGGCATGCACGCCGTCATGAGCACCAGGATGACGATCCATGGGTATCTTGGGGCTTTGGCGGCTTGAATGTCGGATGGAGGCTCTTGGGGCAGGAATGGGGACATGGCTTATGGCCCATAAAATCATCAATTCCATCGAGAGAGCGGTCAGGGTTTTCTGAGCATTTTCGGAATGGCGCTCAATGTAACCACCCCCGATTTGTTTTTCGAAAGGTCGATCAATACGGGTCTTGGTGCTCCAAGGCCGTGTTTGTTGTTCACCATGAAAAGGAAGCGATCCACCGTGACGTTCTTGATCTCGTGTATGACCGTAAAAAAGCATGAACAGGCTGCTACGGTCATGCTGCTGCTGCCGTTTTCATAACGCTGAGTCGGAAAAATGGGTGTTTCCGTAATGGAAAGCTCGTCCTGATGACTTGAGAGCGTTAATTCCGAGTTGATTGCTGCGCAATTCAAATAAGCATTGTGGTGAATCAAAAGTAGTGCGTGGTCGTGGTGAATGTATTGCAGGCACTCTTCTCCGGGGGCTGGAGTCTCGGAACACGGAGAAAAGTACAGCGTGCGGGCGGAGGGAGCGGCGCTTGTCTGTGCAGTCAGAGATGCCAAGCCCGACAAGCTGCAAGCCACGAAAGCTGTCACTAAGCACTTGAAGGGCATTGGCTCCACCTGATTCCGACGAGGGGTTTCCTATCCCTCACTTCCCCCACTTGTTGCACCAAGCCAGCATGGTTTCGAACCAGAGCTTGGCGTTGGCGGGCTTGGCCACGAAGTGGCCTTCGTCGGGGAAGATCAACAGCTGGCTGGGGATGCCGCGCAGCTGATGCACGGTGA
This sequence comes from Bacillota bacterium, assembly GCA_021287085.1. GTDB lineage: Bacteria > Acidobacteriota > Holophagae > Holophagales > Holophagaceae > JAYREN01. Next base: position 1,837 of record JAJTBC010000102.1, read on the forward strand.
AGAGCTGCAGGGCTTCGGTGTAGGCCACGCGGTAATCGCGCATGCCGTGGATCACGAGCATGGGCTTCTTGAACTGGCCGTAGGCGTTGTGGGGGCTGTGCTTTTCCCACAGGGCCTTGGTTTTGGCGCTATCCCAGGGGAAGCCGTTGAATTCGTGCATGGGGAACCACAGCTCTTCGGTGGCCAGCTGCATGCTCTGGGTGTTGAAGATGCCCGCGTGGCTGATGAAGGCCGCGAAGCGGTCGGGATAGTGCCCGGCGATCCAGTTCATGGCGTAGCCGCCGTAGCTGGCTCCCGCGGCGATGATGCGCGTGGGATCGATCTGCGGGATGGCCTTCAACATGCCGTCGTACACGTTCATGAGATCGCCCATGACCAGGCCCGACCAGTCGCCGCTGATCTGGTTGGTGAACTGCTGGCCATACCCCACGGAACCGCGCGGATCGGGGGCCACCACGATGAAGCCCTGGCCCGCGAAGGCCTGGTAGTTCCAGCGGGGATGCCAGTTGTCCTCGTTGGAGCCCTGGGGCCCGCCGTGCACCAGGAATACCACCGGGTATTTCTTGGTGGGATCGAAGCCCACGGGCTTGATGACCAGGGCATGCACCATGGGCACCTTGTCGGAGCTTGCGACGCCCTTGAACCAGAAGCTCTCGCCGCGATTGAGGCCCATGTCCTTGGCCAGGGCTTCGTTGTGGAAGGTGGCTCGGGTGGACACGCCGGAGGTCAGATCCACTTCGTAGAGATCGGGCGGGGTGGCGGAGTCGGTCACCAGGGCCAGGGCTTTCTTGCCGCCGGGCATCAGCGAGAAGCCGCCCACGTAGAGCTTCTTCGTGAGGAGCTTGGGTTCGCTGGCGCCATCCCAGCGGAAGAACTCCTGCTGGGCCTTGACGGTGGAGGTGAAGATCACATCGGAGCCTTGCCATTCGTAATCGCCCACATGGGCGTCGAAGGTCTCGGTGGTGCGCACCACCTTGCCGGTGGCGCGGTCCATGACCCACAGTTCCCATTTGTCGGATTCGAAGCCCGGCGTGCGCTGGGCGCGCCATGCCAGGTACTTGCCGTCGGGGGAATAGCGGGGCGTGGAATCCGCTGCGGGGTTCTGGCTGAGCTTGCGGGCAGGGCCGCCGGTCACGGCTACTTCAAAAATCTCGTGGTTGGTGCTGATGCCCTTGGCGGCTTCCAGATTGCTGGCAAAGGCCAGGGTCTTGGAATCGGGGCTCCAGGAGATATCGTCGCCCGCGGCCACGTGGCCGGAGTTGAAGCCGGGGGCATCCTCGGTCCAGCCTGCAGTGAGATCCCTGGGCGCGCCGCCCTCCACCTTCACCACGAAGATATGGGACACCTGCTTGGCATCGCGCCAATCCATCCAGTGGCGATACATCAGATGGTCGTAGAGCATGCCTGTGGTCTTGCGCTCGCCCTTGGCCTTCAGGTAGGCCGCGTTCTCGGCCTCATCGCCGCTGGGCACCGTGGTGCTGGTGAAGGCCAGCATGGTGCCATCGGGGCTCCAGATCGCGCCTTCCGCGCCGCCGGAAAGGCGCGTGAGCTGCGTGCGCTGGTTCGTGGCCAGATCCAGAATCCAGATCTGGCCCTCGGTTTCGTAGGACAGGCGCTTGCCGTCGGGGCTGAAGCGCGGTCGGGTCTGGCTTGCCGCGCCCAGGCTCAGTTCCTGGGTTGCCTTGCCTGCGGCCTGGAACCAGATGCGCGAGGTGATGGTGTTGCTCACGGCGTCGGGCGTGGCGATCACGTACGCGCGGTCGCCCTGGCTCGACACCTGGGGATCGCTCACGCGCTTCACCTTGAACAGGTCTTCCACTTGCATGGGGCGTGCGGCGGCCAGAGACAGGGCCACCAGGCTGAACAGAACCGGGGAAAGACGCATGGCTGCTCCTTTGGGCAGGAAAAGGGAAATCAAGGCTTGGGTTGCGAGGCGTTCAGGGCCAGGGATTGCTTCATGAGGGCTTCGGCTTCGCCCATGACCGCCAGGGCTTTCTGCACCTGGGGATCGCGGGCGCTGAAGTAGCGGCGACCGGCTTCCACGCCGTAGGCCACGTTCTGGAGCTCGATGGCGATGAGTTCGCGGATATCGGCGTAGTTCTTGGGATCGGCCCATTCCGCATCGCTGATGGGAATCTTCTGGCCCTGGGCCCAGGTGCGGAAGCGCGCCATCACGGCCTCATCGGGGACTTCCCCCGCCTTTACGCCATGGCTTTCGTGCTCCGCCACGGCGAACTTGAAGAAGGGGTAGTAGCGGTAGCGCAGCGTCGCCACGAAGGGCGTGAGGGTGCTCATGGGCACCATGTAGTCGGGCGTGATGCCGCCGCCGCCATAGACCTTGCGGCCCAGGGAGGTGGCGAATTCCGGGCCTTTGGGCGGCGCTTCCTTCCCGTCCTTGGCCTCTTCCGGCATCAAGTAGTCGTCGAGGCCGTGCTGGTAGTCCCGCTGGATGGTGCGTCCCGAAGGCGTGTAGTAGCGGGCCGTGGTGAGGGCGAGCCCCCGCACCCGGCCGATGGACAGTACCACCTGCACCAGGCCTTTGCCCCAGCTGGTCTGGCCCACCAGCAGGCCGCGGTCGTGATCCTGGATGGCGCCCGACACGATTTCGGACGAGGAAGCGGAGCCGCGATTGATGAGTACCACCAGGGGGAAGGGCGTCTGCGCGTCGCCCTTGGGCGTGCGGGTCTCGCTCACCAGCACGCCGTTGCGGCCCCGCTGCGTGACCACCACCTGATCGGGGCCCAGCAGTTGGCGGCACACGCCCACGGCTGCATCCACCAGCCCGCCGGGGTTGTCCCGCAGATCGAGGATCAGCTCCTTCATGCCCTGACGCTTCAACTCGGCCAGGGCCTTTTCGAATTCGTCGGAGGTGGTCTCGCCGAAATCCCGGATGTTGATGAAGCCCGTGGTGGGCGTGAGCATGAAGCTGTAGTACACGCTGTTGGAGGGAATCTCGGCGCGGGTGAGGGACATGCGGATGAGATCGGGCGTGCCGTTGCGCTGCAGCGCCACTTCCACCACCGTGCCCTTGTCGCCGTGGAGCTTTTGCACCGCCTGGTTGGTGGTCCAGCCCTCGGTGCTCTTGCCATCGATTTCGCGGATGTAGTCGCCGGGCCGGATGCCCGCCTTTTCCGACGGTCCGCCGCGCACGGTGCTGACCACGGCGATGCCGTCGGGCTGCTGCTGGATGATCGAGCCGATGCCGAAGAAGGTGCCCCGCTGATCGTCGCGCATGAGGCGGAATTCGTCTTCGTCCATGTAGTTCGAGTGAGGGTCGAGGGTGTGCAGCATGCCCTGGATGGCCGCGTGGGTCACCCGCCGCGCGGGGGGCGGCTCCACGCTCTCCTTCTGGATCACGCCCATGATCTCGGCCAGCTGGTCGAGGCGGCGCTGCTTGGCCTTCTCCTCGCCCGTGCGGCCCGCCAAGGGCGCGTACACTAGGGCTGTGCCCAGGGCCAACACCCACATCCAATGCCTGCCCACCTGTTTGCCCAGCCAGCGTGTCATAGATCGATCCGAAGGTTGCGTCATGGTTCAAAACTCTGAAGAATGGCCTGGGCCGTGGCTTCCATGCGTTCGCGTTCGCTGCGTCGAGCCTCCACGATGGCCTTCAGGCGGCCATAGGCGCCCTCCAGATCATCGTTCACCACCAGGTGATCGTAGTGGGCGTACTGCTCCATCTCGTGGCGGGCGTGGGCCATGCGAAGGACCATCTGGCCTTCGTCCGTGTCGCCGCGCCCCTTGAGTCGCCGCGCCAATTCCTGGGCCGAAGGCGGCAGCAGGAAGATCATCACCGCTTCCGGCAGCGCGGCCTTCACGTTCATGGCGCCCACGGTCTCGATGTCCAGCAGCACGTCCACGCCCTGGTCCAACTGCTCCTGCAGCCACGCCTTGCCCGTGCCGTAGCGGTTCGCATAGACCTTGACCCATTCCAGCAATTCGCCCTGGGCGATCATGCGGTCGAAGGTGGCATCGTCCACGAAGAAATACTCCCGACCATGCACTTCGCCGGGGCGCGGGGCGCGGGTGGTGCAGGAAATGGAGAAGATCAGGCCCGGCATCTCCGCCACCAACCGCTTGGCCAGGGTGGATTTGCCCGTGCCCGACGGGGCCGATAGCACGAAGATGGAACCGGTTGGCTTCAAGACGAACTCCCGCTTTCCATCTTACTTGGCTTATACTCAGGCTCCCACCCGAAGGCCCTGCGGGGCTTTCGTCCACTGGGGCTCCGGGGGTGACCGGTTTCGACAGGTTGACGTCGGGGTGCGATGTGCAGGCGGGGGTTGGTCGGCTGGCCCCCTCATCAAGCCGATCGAAACAAAACTGCCAACGATAACTTCGAACTGGCCCTCGCCGCGTAAGCGGTGAGCGAGTCCCCGTGATCTTCCGGTAGCGGGCTCGTTAAACCTTCCAAGGGGTGGCTACGGCCTGCCCGACGAAGGGACGGAATGGGACGCCGCCCCCGCCTCCAAGCGGCGTTCGAGACAAGGAGGCGAGTCCTCGATCAGGGTTGTCCGTTTCCCCTGCAGAGGTCACGCCCAACGGACCAAGCCTGTGGACGAACACCCATCCCACGCTTCTTGGACGCGGGTTCAACTCCCGCCACCTCCACCAAATTGACCACACCTTTTTCACGGCATACGACTTTCGATTTCGTGGGCGAGGTCGGCGGGGTAGGGATTCTGGTGACGGGTCTCGACGGCCTGCTTGAACTGGTTCCAGGTTGTTCGCGCGGCCTGTTCGAAGTCCGATCGGCTTCGGGATTCTTCACGCATGCGGATGGAAATCAGCGCATCCTTGCCGTCACGGTGAAGCGGACCTCCGATGGCCTGGGCCAAGCTCAGGTTGGGGGCGTTGTTCTGCAGATGCCAGCAGGAGACTCGCGGTTGGTTGCGGAACAGGGCCATGGCGCGAAGCAAGGCAGCGGGAACTTCCGCATGGGTGCGAGCGATTTCGCTGGGATCGACCATGCGGCCTTCGTCGGCGGCCCTCAGCACCATGAAGAGAAAGGCCTCTTCAAAATCCCGCTCCACGTAGATCACCCAGGGTTCACGCCGACGGTTGAGCACCTTGCGCACATCGCTTTCCGCCACCCAGGGTGAATCCACGATGGCTCCCAGAAATCCCTGGCGGATCAGTTGGTAGCTGAAGGTGGTCTTGCCTGAAGCATTTCCTCCGGCCATGAGGATCACGGGGTCGGAACCAGCCAGATCGAAGGCCCGGTCTCGGATGCGGCCCATGAGTTTGCTCAGCCCCGCCTACGTTTCCAGGCCCAATTCGGGAAACACTGCCAAGGCGAGGGGAGGATTCTCGGCGACTCCGGGAACCAAGTGAAGGAGCGTGTCGCCGCTGACGATGCGGCCGTTCTGGGTATCGGGTCGTTCGGCGTAGCGGGCCAGGGTCTTCGGATGATCGGTGGCCATGGCCTGGATTTCCTGCGACAAGCGATCCACCCACCGCTGTTGGATGGGCGCGGGCAGTTTCCCGAAAGGCGTGCGATTCGCGGGAGGCACATTTCTCCAGGCCGGGCGAACCGGCAGGGATTCGGGGGGATTCAATCCCATGGGAAGCGAGGTTCCGAAAGCCCAGTTCTGGAGGATGTCCCGCAGTTGGCCTTCGTCGAGGGGGCCACCCCATTCCGCCAAGGTGCGGGCCAGTCGGCGATTGTTCTCGAAAACGCCCTGCTGTAGGGCGTTCAGGAATGGCATGGGTGGGTCGAGTTCAGAGGCCATGGCGCCTATCATCCTTCCAGCTTTTTCAGCCTTCGCAGTTGGGGCACGCGCCAGGCGGTGAGGGCGACGGTAGCGAGGGTGAGGGTGCCGCCGAGAACGACGCTGGGCACGAGGCCCAGGAGGCGGGCGGCGAGGCCGGATTCGAAGCTGCCCAGTTCGTTGCTGCTGCCGATGAAGAAGCTGTTCACGGCCTGCACGCGGCCCATCATCTCGTGCGGAGTGTGGAGCTGCACCAGGGCGCCGCGCAGCACCACGCTCACGTTGTCGAAGGCGCCGCTGAGGGCCAGGAGAGCCACCGATAACAGGACGTTGCGGGAGAGGGCGAAGGTGATCCAGCACAGGCCGAAGGCCGCGACGGACCAGAGCAGGGCGCGGCCTGCGCGCTGCTGGGGCGGGCGCAGGGCCAGCAGCAGGGACATGGCCACGGAGCCTACGGCGGGGGCGGCGCGCATGAGGCCGAGGCCCTGGGGCCCTACCTTGAGAATTTCCGTGGCGAAGGCGGGCAGCATGGCGATGGCGCCGCCGAAAAGCACCGCGAAGAGATCCAGGGAAAGGGCCGATAGGATCAGCTTCTTCTCGAACACGAAGCGCACGCCTTCGGTGAGGCTCGCGAGAAGGGAGGCGGAGGCGGCGGGTCGCGGGCCGCGCGCGCGAATGCGGGCGAGGGAGGCCAGGCTGAAGGCCATGAGCAAGGCTTCGGTGCCGTAGGCCAGCCGCGCGCTGCCGAAGCCGTAGAGGAGGCCGCCCAGGGCGGGGCCCAGCACCATGGCGAGATGGAAGGCGGAGCTGCGCCAGGTGGCGGCGTTGGCGTAGGCTTCCCGGGGAATCAGCTCAGCGCCGAGGGCCTGGGAGGCGGGCCGGTAGAAGGCGCGAGCTGCGCCTGCCAGGGCCTGGATCGCGTAGAAGGGCCAGACGGCGCGCAGCAACGGACGATAGGCCAAGGTCAGCAACAACAGCGCGCCCACCAGCAGCACGCCCATGGAACCCAAGGAGAGCGCCCGGCGGTCCAATCGGTCGGCGGCGTAGCCTCCGAAGAGGGTGAGGCCCAGGAAGGGCACGGCCTCGGCCAATCCGATCAGGCCCAGGGCCAGCGGATCGTGGGTGAGGTCGTACACCTGCCAGCCCATGACCAGGCTTTGCATCTGAAAGCCCATGAACATGGCCATGGAGCCCGCCAAGAACCAGCGGTATTCACCGTAGCGCAGCGCCTGATAGGGATCATGGGACACGATGGAATTCGGCAAAGGGCCTCGCGGCGGAGAAGAAACAAAACAGGATGACAGGGTGGAAAAGATAAAGCAGGCTCTCACCGAAAAGGTTTCATCCAGCTTTTATCCTGAACATCCTGTTCATCCTGTTTTCAGATCATCACGGAGACCACGGAAAAGAAAGCTGAATGCGCCTATATCCTGCTCATCCTGCTTCCGCTTCTTCTATTCGTATCTCAGTGCATCGATCACATCGAGCTTGGCGGCCTTCAGGGCGGGGAGGAAACCTGCGGCGATGCCCACCAGGCCGCTGAAGCCCAGGCCCAGGCCCACCGCCCATTCCTGCATGATGGCAGGCACCTTGAAGTTCTGGAGGATGGTCACCGCTCCCAGGGCGAAGGCCACGCCGATGAGGCCGCCCAGGATGGAAAGCACGATCGCTTCGGTGAGGAACTGCCACAGGATGTTGCGCTTGGTGGCGCCGAGGGCGCGGCGCACGCCGATCTCGCGGGTGCGCTCGGTGACGCTCACGAGCATGATGTTGGAGATGCCGATGCCGCCCACCACCAGGGAGATGCTGGCGGCCACGGCCAGCAGCGTGGTGAGGATCATGGCCTGATCCGACTGCATCTTCAGGATGTCGTCCTGCTTGCGGATCATGAAGGGATTCTCGTCGCGGCCGGGGGTTTTCATGCGCTGGCGCAGCAGGGCGGTGATTTCGGATTCCGCCAGCTCGGCGCGGCCTTCCTGGGCGCTCACCATGATGCGCTGGATCTTGTCGCGGCCCATGATCTTGCGCATCACCGTGGTGTAGGGCGCCACGATGAGATCATCCTGATCGCCGAACATGCCCGCGCCCTTTTTCTCCAGCACGCCGATCACCTGGAAGGGCAGGGCGCCGACGCGGATGACCTGGCCCACGGGATCTTCGCCATTGGGAAAGAGGTTGTCCACCACGGTCTGGCCCAGCACGCAGACCTTGGCCATGCCGCGCACTTCGGCATCGGTGAAGAAGCGGCCGGATTCTGTCTCCCAGCCTCGGATCTGCAGGAAGAACGGGTTGGTGCCCTGGATCTGGGTCACGTAGTTGTTGGCTTGGAAGATCACCGGCCGCGTGGTCTGCACCTGGGGCGAGGCCGCCACCACGCTGCTTTGTGCCAATTCCTGCTGGATCAGGGGCACATCCGATTCCAGCAGGATGTCGGCGCTGCCGATGGCGGAAGGGCCGAACCGGCTGCCGCCTGCGCCGGGAAAGATGGTGAGCATGTTCGAGCCCATGTTCTGGATCAGGGCGATGGACGCGCGCTTGGAGCCTTCGCCGATGCCGATCATGGCGATGACCGCTCCCACGCCCACGATGATGCCGAGCATGGTGAGGAAGGCGCGCATCTTGTTGCGCGTGATGGCGAACATGGCCAGCTTGATGAACTCGAAGAATCTCATGGCAGCCTGGGGCCTAGCGGCGCCCGCCTCCGGCTGGAGTTGCTGCGGCAGAGGAGCCACTGCTGTTCTTGGGATTCTCGACGCCCACCAGCACGTCGAGGCCGACCGTGATGCCTTCGCCGCTCACTTCCGTGAACTGGCCATCGGAGAGACCTACCTTCACGGGAAGCGCCTTGGGCTTGCCCTGCTCCAGCACCCAAACTTGATCCTTGCGGGCACCGACCATGCCGCCCCTGGGGCCACCCGAGCCGCTCTGGCCGCCACTCGGGCGTCCGCCGGGGCCCATCATCATGGGTTGTCCCAGCCGGGGTCCTTCGGAAGGCTTCTTGTCATCCTTGATGAAGGCGTTGGGATTGAAGCGCAGCGCGGCATTGGGCACCCGCAGCACATCTCGCTTCATGTTGGTCAGGATGGTCACGTTGGCGGTCATGCCCGGACGCAGCGCCAGATCGCCCGCAAACTTCTTGCCGGGCAGCTGGGACGCGCCGCCCGGGGTGCGAGCCAGGGCGGCGAGATCCATGCCCTGACCCTTCGCGGTCGGCGCGGCCAAGGCTTTCGCTTCGGCCTGGCGCTGGGCTTGACGCTCCTTGAAACGCTTCATGAAGGCTTCCTTGGTCATGCCTTCGGGCAGGCGATCCTTCATGCGTTCCCAGGCTTTTTCGGGATCGGGGGCCTGCTCGCCGCCGGGGCCTGCCGGGTGGGACCGAGGGCCTTGGCCCTGGCCCTTGTCGAAGGTTCGCTCGTGGCCCTTGTCGTGGCCTTTGTCGGCACTTCCCTGAGGGGCATTGCCGCCATCGGAAATGGGCTCGTTGGCCACGATCATTTCCACCACGTAGTTCACCACGTTGTTGGTGGTCACGGGCTCCTGTCGCACGAGGCTGACTCTGGCGCGGAACTGTTTCTCCGGCAGGCTGTCCACCGTGAACATGGCCTGCTGGCCCACCTGCACTTCGTCGATGTCGGATTCGCCGATGCTCACCTGCACCTTCATGCGGGAAAGATCCTGGGCGATCTGGAAGAGGTTGGGCGTGCTGAAGCTGGCGGCCACGGTCTGGCCCACGTCCGCCAGCCGAGAGATCACGATGCCATCCACGGGGGCGGTGATGTCGCAGTAGGCGCGGTTGGCCTTGGCGCGTTCCAGGGCGGCCTTGGAGGAGGTGAGGTTGCCCGTGGCGGTCTTGAGGGTGGTTTCCTTGGTTTCCAGATCCTGGGCGGCCAGCAACTGCGCCGAGGCCAGGCGCTTGCTGCGCTCGAAATCGGCCTTGGCGAAGTCATAACTGGCCTGGGCCCGCATCAGGTTGGCCTGGGCATCCTGCAGCTGCGTGTCCCATACGGTGGGATCGATTTGCGCGATGAGCTGGCCCTTCTTCACGATGCTGTTGTAGTCCACGTAGAGGGCCGAGATGACGCCGGACACCTGGGTGCCCACCGCCACCTGCACCACGGGGCTCACGGCGCCGGTGGCGTTGATCCGCTGCGTGATGTTGCCCGACTCGATCTTGACCTGGCGCCACTTGATGTCAGCCTTCGGCTGGAGGGCCAAGTAGGTCGCGCCGCTTGCGATCAGAAGTCCGGCAGCGCCCAGTCCTACCCAGAGCTTGCGTTTCATGGCCATCCCTCCCTGTTGGCGAGTCGTGCAAAGAACGTGTGCAGATTCCTACCTTGCCACAGGCCGTGGGAAGGGGCGGCTCCGGTCTGCGAACGGTTGGATTCAGGGCTTGAAATGCAGTGATTCCGCGATGGCGCGCAGGGCGAAACCATCCACCAGCAGCGTCTGGGCGAAGCCCATGGCCAGAGACAGGGCGCCGCACACCAGCACCGTGGCCCCTGCGAGAGGCGCGGACACGACCGGAGCCTCGGCAGCCTGGCGCTGAGCGGCTTCCGAAGGCTTCTCCAGGAAGAGCGCCACCACCACCCGCAGGTAGAAATACACCGACACCAGACTGGCCAGCACACCCAGCACCGCCAGGCCCACATGGCCGGTCTGCACCAGTTCCTTGAAGATCATGTACTTGCCGAAGAAGCCACCGAGGGGCGGCAGGCCCGACAGCGAGAACAGGCAAAGGGTCGCGGCGATGCCCAGATCCGGGCGCTTCCAGCCCAGGCCGCGCAGATCTTCGAAGCGGGTGCGGTCGCCCACCAGGCCCAGGGCCGTGAGCAGGCCGAAGGCGCCCATGTTCATGGCCAGGTAAGCCAGCAGGTAGAAGAGCATGCCCGTGTAGGCCTGGGGCGTGCCCGCCACGAAACCCAGCAGCAGGTAGCCCGCGTGGCTGATGCTGGAGTAGGCCAGCATGCGTTTGACGCTGATCTGGGACAGGGCGCTGAGATTGCCCACGATCATGGTGAGGGCCGCCACCACCGCCACGGCGGCCTTGAACTTGGCCGCCACCAGAGGATCGGTGGCGAGGCCCGAGGGAAAGACTCGCAGCAGGGCCAGGATCGCCACGCCCTTGGTGGCCACGGACATGAAGCCCGCGATGGGATGGGGAGCGCCTTCGTACACATCGGGCGTCCACTGATGGAAGGGCACGGCGCTGATCTTGAAGAGGAAGCCCGCCGCCAGCAGAGCCACGCCCGCCAGGGCGAGGGGATCGGGATGGGCGCCCAGATGGCGCACCATGGCCGGGATCTCGAAGGTGCCCGTGAGGCCGTAGAGCAGCACGGTGCCCATGAGGAAGAGCGCGGAGGCCACGGCTCCCGTGATGAAATACTTCATGCCCGCTTCGAGGGATTCTTCCCGCTGACGCACGGTGGCGGTAAGAGCATAGAGCGGCACCGAGAAGAGTTCGAGGCCCAGGAACAGCACCACCAGATGCGAGGTGGACACGAAGAGCAGCATGCCCGTGACGCTGAACATGAACAGCGAAAGGG
>JAJTBC010000105.1 GCA_021287085.1 Bacillota bacterium
AGCTTGGTGAGGATGTTCTCCACGTCCTCGCCCACGTAGCCGGCCTCCGTGAGGGTGGTGGCGTCGGCCATGGCCAGGGGCACGTCCAGGACCCGGGCCAGGGTCTGGGCCAGCAGCGTCTTGCCCGTGCCCGTGGGGCCCAGGAGCAGGATGTTGCTCTTGGCCAGCTCCACTTCCTGAGCGGCGCTGCCCAGCCCTTTGCGGGGCGCGAGGATGCGCTTGTAGTGGTTGTACACCGCCACGGAAAGGCGCTTTTTCGCAGCTTCCTGGCCGATCACGTAGTCATCGAGGAAGGCCTTGATGTCCTTGGGCCGCGCCAGCTTCGGCTTGTGGGCTTCCGCCGTCTTGCTCTGCTTGCCCATGCGAAGCTGCAACTGGCCTGCGTCGATGCACTCGTTGCAGATGAAGGCACTGGGCCCCGCCAGCAGCTGTTCCACCTCGTGCGGCCCTTTGCCGCAGAAAGAGCAGGCTTGGTCTTTCGTGGACTTGCTGGAAGTCATCGGGCGTACTCCGGACCTAAGAACAGGCTACTGCTGATGGATCGTGACGAGGTTCAAGACTTCGAACCGCTTGGTGCCCGCAGGGATGCGGATCTTCACTTCGTCCCCCTCCTTCAGGCCCACCAGGGCCGAACCGATGGGGCTGCTGATGCTCAGCAACTCGGGCGTGGTGTCCAGCTCTTCCGGCAACACGAGGCGATAGGTCACTTCCTTGTCGCTGTCCAGATCCAACAGCGTCAGAAGGCTGCCGTACGCGGCCCGGTCCTTGGGCAAGCGACCCACATCCAGGCTGGCGATTTCGGAAATGCGTCGCTCCAGCGTGACCAGCTTGGTCTGGAACATGTCGCGCTTGGAGAGGGCCTGCTCGTATTCGGCGTTTTCCGAAAGATCGCCCTGGGAGGCCGCATGGGCGATCTCCTTGGGAATCTCTTCCAGAAGGGCGTGTTTGAGGGTCTTGTGTTCGGCCTCTAGCTTGGCGAGAACATGCTTGGGCATAGGGCTTCCTGAGGTTGGGGCCGCTGGGGCCAGGGTAAAAAAAAGGTGCGCCTCGTGGGGCGAGGCGCGCGATTCCCCATCCTATCAGGATTCGAGCCCCAATCCCACATGGACTGGCGTAACCGTCAATGTGTTCATCAGTTCGGCTGGTTTTATCCCCACCAGAAAGCCCCGGCTGCCCCCATTGATGTAGAGAAGGTCCAGGTCGAGGACGGAGGCCTCCACGTACACGGGCATGGCCTTGCGGGTGCCGAAGGGACTAGTGCCGCCCACCAGGTAGCCGCTGTGGCGCTGGGCGACCTCCGGGGTGCAGACCTGCACGGCTTTGACGCCGATCTCCCGCGCCAGCGCCTTGAGGCTCACGTCCCGGTCGCCGTGCATCAGGACGATCAGCGGCTTGCCCGCGTCATCCTCCAGCACCAGGGTCTTGATGACCAGGTGCTCGTCCACCTTCAATTCCCTGGCCGAAACCCTCGTGCCGCCTCGATCCTCGTAGCGGTACGGATGTTCCGTGAAGGCGATCCCGCGCTCCCTCAGCAAGCGGACAGCAGGGGTGGAAGGAGTCTTGGCCATGCCGCCATTATCGGTCAAGCGGCGAAGCAGGGTACGATGAGGGTCAAGGATTCTTCGACACCATGACGCAGCCTCCCCATCGCAGCCTGTTGCGCATCGCACGGCGCCAAACCGTGAAGCTGCTGCGTTCGACGGTGGAGCCGGAAGAGATCCACAAGACGCTGAAACGCACGGTGCATGGCACCCTGGAACTCATTCCCCTGGATTCGCAGCTGTTGCTTCAGGAGCAAAAGCGCAGCAAGAGCCTCAACCGCCAACTGGCCTGGTCGCTGGCCTTCGTGGCCGGGGCTGTGAACGCCGGGGGTTTCCTGGCCGTGGGCCAGTACACCTCGCATGTGTCGGGCATGGTTTCCAAGGCCGCCGATGGGTTCGCGCTGGGCCATCCGGGGGAGGCCGTGGCGGCGGTGAGCACCGTGGCGTGCTTCGCGGCAGGGGCCGTGTTCACCTCCCTGCTGCTCAGCTTCGGCCAGCGCCAACGCTTCCGAAGCCGCTATGCGTTGAGCCTGGCCATCGAAGCCATTCTGCTGCTGGTGCTGGGCATGATGAGCGCCCAGCTTCAGCACATTCACCGCTTCGCCCTGCCCCTCACGGTGGTGCTCCTGGTCTTCATCATGGGCATGCACAATTCGGTGGTGACCACCATTTCCAGTGCGGAAGTGCGCACCACCCACATGACGGGCATCGTCACCGACATCGGCATCGAGCTGGGCAAGCTCTTCTACTTCAACCGGGATCGCAGCAAGAAGGTGCGCGAGGTCATCGCGAACCTCGACAAGCTGAGGCTCCACGCCCTGATCCTGGCGGCCTTCTTCGGAGGCGGCATCACCGGCGCCATCGGCTTCCGCAAGGTGGGCTTCAAGCTGGTGCTGCCCCTGGCGGCCTTCCTAGGCTTCCTGGCGCTGCGCCCCATCATCCACGATCTGCGGGTGAGGGCGCGGCTGATGCGGCATTGAGGAACGCCCAGCGGAGCGGTCCCGCAGAATCCATCCCAACGCCAGGCTCAACAGCAGCGCCAGCACCCCAATGACCACCAGGGCCGCGTGAAGGGCGCGGCGATCGCGGGTGGTGGTGAGACGCAGACCGCAGGCCGGGCAGAACGTCGCGCGGCTGGGCACCTCGCCACCGCATCGGGAGCAGGATGTGCCCAAGGGCCTCGGCTCGGCCAAGGGCTGAAGGCCCGTCAGGCGCATGCGCTGGGCCCCCATCTGGATCAGATCCCCTTCCCGAAGCAAGGCGCAGCCGTGCAGCTTGACGCGGTTGAGCCAGGTGCCGTTGGTGGACCCGAGATCCTCGATCACCCAGGTTTCCCCTTCCCGGCGGAAGATCGCGTGGCGCGCCGAAACGCCCACGTCCCGCACCACCAGCGTATTGCCTTCTTCCCGGCCAATGGTGGTGGGATTGGCCAAGGGAAGGGATCGCCCTCCTTCGTTCTCCAGAACGAGGCGAGGCGTCGTCATGATCCCACTCCAAGGGCGAGGCACGCGGGAACGGATTTCGGAATCCGCATGAAGGTCTCCGGAAAAGGATGTTCCCCAGAGTATCGGGGTTTGAGGCAGGCGGGGGACTTCGACGTCAGCTTGGCGGTCATGGTAGAGTCTCCTTTTGACAGGCTTCAAACACCTTGAGGGGGGTTTCATGGCGATCTTTGAGGGCCAGCTTCGTGTGGACATGGGCGATCGGTTCGCCTTTGTGGCCGCACGCTTCAACGAATTCATCGTGGACCGTCTGGTGGGCGGGGCCACGGATTGCATCCTCCGTCATGGAGGCAGCGAGGCCCAGATCGATCTCCTGAAGGTGCCGGGCAGCTTCGAACTTCCCCTGGTGGCGCAGCACGCGGCGAAATCCGGCCGCTACACCGCCGTGGTGGTGCTGGGCGCGGTCATTCGCGGCGGCACGCCCCATTTCGACATGATCGCCGCCGAAGTCACCAAGGGCACGGCCCAGGTGGCGCTGGAAACGGGCGTGCCCGTGGTCTTCGGCGTACTCACCACCGACACCGTGGAACAGGCCATCGAGCGGGCTGGCACCAAGATGGGCAACAAGGGTTGGGAAGCGGCCCAGTCCATGATCGAGATGGTGGATCTGCTGCGCGCACTGAAGCCTGGAAAGGGCGCCAAGTAATGGGCGTTCGACGACGGGGCCGAGAGTATGCCCTTCAGATGCTCTACGCCATGGAAGTGACGGGCTATCAGCCCGATGAGGTGTTCGCGGGCTTCAACGCCATCCAGGATCTGAACCGCGATGCCTTCTACTACGCCCGCCGCCTGGTGGATGGCGTCCACGGCCATCTTGAGGAAATCGATACGGTGCTGGGCCGCTTCGCTGAACACTGGAAGCTGCACCGCATGGCCGCGGTGGATCGCAACCTCCTGCGATTGGGCATCTTCGAGCTGATGTACCTGAAGGAAATCCCCTTCCCCATCATCATCAACGAGGCCCTGGAGATCGTGAAGGAATTCAGCGACGCCGAAGGCACCCAGTTCGTGAACG
>JAJTBC010000131.1 GCA_021287085.1 Bacillota bacterium
GTACGCTCCCTCATCCAGGCTGGGGAGGAAGTTGCTGCCCAAGCCCAGGGCCAGTACCAGGCTGATGCCCGTCACCACGGCGGCGCCCAGCAGCACCTTGGCGCCATGGCTGAGAGCCCAGGTGAGGGCTGGCCGATAGATCTCCTTGAGCCGAGTGACAAAGCGCGGCTCCGCCAGCACCGTGCCTGGAGGCAGGAAACGCTCCACCAGCGTCGGCACCAGGGTGAAGCTGAGGATGAGGCTGAGGGTCATGGCCGAACCCACGGCCACGGCCAAGGGCGCGTAGAGCTTGCCCGCGACGCCGCCGATGGCCAGCAAGGGAATGAATACGGCGAGGATCACCAGGACCGCGATGAGCACCGGAATGCCCACTTCCGAGGCCGCCAGCACCAGCGTGGCCCGTCGGGAGGTGGGGGCGGCATCGTGGGCCTGATGCAAGCGATGGGTGAGGTTTTCCACCATGATGACGCCCGCATCCACCAGCAGACCCACCGCGATGGCCAAGCCGCCCAGCGTGAGCGCGTTGAGGCCCAATCCCATGGCGGCCAGAGGCAACGCCGCGCCCAGGGTGGCGAGGGGCAGAAGGATGATGACCACCAGAGCGCCGCGCAGATTGCCCAGCAGCACTACCAGCACCAGCCCCACGAAGGCGCCGCCCAGCATCAGGGCCACGGTCACGCCGCTGAGGGCGTGGCGCACGAATTCGCCCTGGTCGTAGAACATCTCCAAGGTCATACCTTCGGGCAGGCCTTTTCGAAGCTCCGGCAGCAGATCGCGCACCCGCTGGGCAGTGCTGAGAGCTTCGGCCGTGGGCTGTTTCACCACGCGCAGTGACACCACCTCGGCGCCGCGATAGGTGGAAAGCCCGCGGCGAAAGGCCGCGCCTTCTTCGATATCGGCCACCTCACCCAGGCTCACAAAGCCATGCCGCGCCTGCACGGGAAGCTGACGCAGTCGATCTGCGTTCACGGCCCCGCTGGCCAGCGTCACGAACCAGCTTTTGTCCTGAAGCTCCAAGAGTCCCGCGCCCGTATCCTGATCACTGCCTTCCAAGGCCTCCAGCGCTTTTGCCAAGGACACACCTAGTTGTCGCATGCGCTCGGAGCGCAGCATCACCTGGATCTGCTTGACATCGCCGCCCAGGGCCTCCACCCGCGCCACACCAGGTACCGCTTGAAGGCGCGGCACCATCGTTTTCACCGCATGATCCCGCAACGCAATGGGGCCTACGGAGGGCCCCACCAGCACCAGTTCCTGGATCTCCTGCAAACGTCCGGCCGCGCTGGTCACCAGGGGCGGAAGGGTGCCCGGCGGAAAACCCCCGAACAAAGCCCCTACCCGCTCGCCCACCAGTTGGCGGGAGCGCCAGGGATCGGTACCGCCCTCAAAAGCGATGACCACCTGCACCAGTCCGGCCTGCACGGTGCTGACCACTCGGCGCACACCGGGCAGACCGCCCACGGCCTGTTCCACGGGCTGGGCCACGGTCAGTTCCAGCTCCGAGGCGGCGCGGCCTGGGCTCTGGATCAACAACTGCAGCGAAGGCAGCGAAAGGTCGGGAATGAGATCCCGCTTGAGATTGAAGAACGTAAGCGCTCCGGTGAAAGCCAGGAGCAGCGTGGCGCCATACACGAGGCCGCGCTTGGGCAGCAGCCAAGCGAACCAGCGCTGGAGCCGAGTGGGTGTAGGCTCG